>JAOPYH010000406.1 GCA_025964715.1 Streptosporangiaceae bacterium
CCGACGTCGGTGCCGGTGTAGAGCGGCGGCGTCTTGCCGTCGCAGTTCAGTTCCGCGTAGGAGGCGAGCGCGGCGTTCGTGTGCCCCGGCGTGTCCAGCTCCGGGACGACGGTGATGAAGTGCCGCGCGGCGTAGCCCACGATGTCCCTGTACTGCGCCTGTGTGTAGTAGCCGCCCGGTCCGCCGCCGACCTCCGTGCTCCCGCCGTACGCCGCCAGCCGCGGCCGGCTTTTCATGGCGATGCGCCAGCCCTGGTCGTCGCTGAGATGCAGGTGCAGGACGTTCATCTTGTACATCGAGATCTCGTCGATGTAGCGCTTGGCCTCCTGGACGGTGAAGAAGTGCCGTGACACATCGAGCATCGCCCCGCGCCAGGCGAAGCGGGGGTGGTCCGTGATCTGCACGCCCGGGACCGTCCACGGTCCGGGCTGGACGCCACGGCTCTCGACTTTGTACGGCAGCAGCTGGCGCAACGTCTGGACGCCGTGGAACAGGCCTGCCGCGGTAGTGGCCTCGATCCGCACGCCGCCGCGGGTCGCGTCGAGCCGATAACCCTCGGTGCCGAGGCGGGGCAGTGCGGCGAGGCGGAGTGAGATCGCGTGGCCAGAGTCGCCGTGCCCGCGTACGACCGGCAGCGGATAACCGGTCGAGGGACGGGCCAGCCCGGCCAGGAGCGCCGCCACGCCGGCGACGTCGCGGGAGCCCGGCCCGACCACGATCTTGGTATCCCGGGTGAGCGTGAAGGGCTGGCCGGGCACTGCCCGCATGGACACCGGAGCCGGAATGATTCTTGGCGCTGTCGTTGCCGCTGCGGGGGCCGGCTGCGCCGTTGCGGGGACGGTGAAGCCCGTGACGAGCGGGCCCAAAGCGGCGAGAACCGCCGTGCCGAGGACCCAAGTGCGGAGCCGCCGGCGCACCCTGCCATCTTTGTTCATCAACATGGGCCGAATCGAACAATAGTTTGCAAAGCTCGTCAATAGGCGAAATATTGCATCTAAGTGCGATAGCTCGCATTAGGTCATTGGCGGCGAGCTCGCCCACGGCCCGTTGGAATGGCTGGGGGCCAGGGAGCGGTAGAACCGAAGGTGTCTCGCCGCGGCGGCCTGCCAGGTGTAGCGCGTGGCCAGTGACAGGCCGGCGGCGCGCAACCGCGGGTCCTGCCAGGTCAAGGCGTCGAGCAGTTCGACGGCGAGGGCGCCGGTGTCCGCGGCGAAGCGCGCGGCACCGCCGAATATCTCGCGCAGCACAGGAAGGTCCGACGCGACCAGGGGCACGCCGGCGGCCAGGGCTTCCATCGCGGCGAGACCGAAGCCCTCCTTCGTGGAGGGAAAGGCGAATGCGCCCGATGCGGCGACCAACGCCGGCAGGACGTCTTGGTCCACCGGCCCCAGGACGACGGGGGCGACGGCCAGGTCCCGCGCACGTCGTTCCCAGCGGGAGCGGTAGTCGCGGTAGTCGAAGAGGGTCTCGCCTCCGGCGATGACGAGGCGCACGTCCGGCTGCCGGGCGGCCACTTTGGCGTAGGCGTCCAGGAGCTCCAGCGAGCCCTTGCGCGGTTCGATGCCGCCCACCGAGAGCACGTAGCGGCCCAGCCGAGACCGCCATTGGTCGCGGGCCGCGACCGCTGCCGGCTCGTCGCCCGCCGCAGCGGCGAACCGCGCCGCGTCCACGCCGTTGGGGATGACCGTCGCGCGGATGCCCCAACCGTCGCCCAGCTCACCGGCGACGGCGGCGGAGACACATATGTGGGCGAATGGCCGGGTGATGGCCCGCTCGTGGCAGGCGGCGAGCTCCGGGGTGGTGAAGTGGTCGAGGTGGTGCACCGTCCGTACGCAGTGGCCGACCGCGTTCGCGCTGATGCAGTCCTGGGCGTGCACGATGTCGTAGCCGGACCCGTCAAAGGCGTCGCGCAGCACAGTGATGGAGCGCAGGATTCGCGCGCCCACGGTCTCCCGGGGCACCTCGGGGAAAGGGACGATCCGCTGACGTACCGCCGCGTGGACGGGGCGGAAGAATCCGGAGTCGCCGCCGCGGCCGAGGGCCCACACGGTGACGTCCTGCCCCGCCTCGGCGAGGGCCTCGGCCAGGGCAAGGGTGTGCACCACGCCGCCGCGCGGTTTGGTGGAGTAGCTGAGCAGTGCTATCCGGAACGGGGTCGTCATTAGCGGCTCCTGTAGGCGTCGGGCCGGAGGTCATCAAGGTGATCGAGTACCAGCCGGGCCCGGGCGATCTCGGCCTGTACGTCGAGGTCGGCGACCGCGAGACCGGCTTTGGACCAGGTGCGAGCGAGGATGTCTCCGCCGGGACCGACCACCTTCGCCTGGCCGAGAAAGCGCATTCGGCCCAGGGCTCCGGTCTGGTTGGAGGAGGCGAGGACGATCTGGTTCTCGGCGGCGCGGGCCTGGTCGTAGAGGTCGAAGAGCCGCGACTGGCGATCCTGGGCCATCTTCGGTGCCCGGTTGGTGATGCTGGTCGGCCACGCGGACAGGCAGGCGAGTATCTCCGCGCCGTCGAGGGCGAGGGTGCGGGCGGATTCCGGGAAGGTCTTGTCGTAGTCGATGAGCATGCCGATCCGGCCCACGGGAGTGTCGAAGGTGTTGAAGCCCTCTCCGGCCGTGTAGGCGGCGGCTTCACCCGCCGGCTGGTGCACTTTGCGATGACGGCCGAGGATTCCGTCGCCGGTGACGCACACGGCGCTGTTGTAGCGCCGGTCGCCGTCGGCCTCGCAGAAGCCGAGGCAGACGACCATCTCACTGGCGAGCGTGGCGGCTTTGCGCAGGTGGGCGTCCTCGAGGGTGAGGGCCGGCGGGAGTGCGTCCGGGTCCGGACGGCGCAGGTCCTGGATGTAGCCACCGAGCGCGGCGTCGGGCAACACCAGCAGGGAGACGCCCGACCGCCGGGCGTTGCCGATCAGCGCGGCGATGCGGTCCAGGTCGAAGGCGAGGTCGCGGCCGAAGCTGGCCGCGGCGGCTCCGATGCGGAGCAGTCCCATGTCGCATTTCTCCTCCATTGGCCACACCGGCGATGCGTGGGGATCGTAGGGGCGGAGGGTCAGCGGGCCGAGGCGATGCGGGCACTTCCCACGCCGGCTGTCCGGGCGTCGCCGCCGGAGATGTAGGTGTGCGGTCTACGGTCCCGGAGATGGCCCATGGAGCTGCGGGCCGTCTCCAGCGCCCGCCGCACGTCCAGTTCGGCGATCGCCATGCCCTCCGTGATGCCGGTGTCGGCCAGAATCTCGCCGCCCGGGTCCACGATCTTGGCACCGGCGACGAAGCGCAGTGAGCCGAAGGTTCCCGACTGGTTGGCCGACAGCCAGACGATCTGGTTCTCCAGCGCGCGCGCCCGGTCGAAGAGGTCGAAGCGGCGTTTCCACCGGTCCTGGGCGAGGTCGGGGGATGCGTTCGTGCGGCTGCCCGGCCAGGCTGAGACACACACGACGATCTCGGCGCCGTCCAGCGCCAGGGCTCGCGCCGACTCGGGGAATGCCTTGTCGTAGCAGATCATCATGCCAAGCCTGCCGACCGGTGTGTCGAAGGCGGCGAAGCCCGCCCCGGCACCGTAGCTGGAATCCTCGTGCAGTGGCTGGTGCACTTTGCGGTGGTGGCCGAGCACGCCGTCTCCAGTGACACAGACCACGCTGTTGTAGCGGACCTCGCCCGCGTCCTCGCAGTAGCCGGCGGCGATCACCATGTCCCCGGCGATGTCGGCGAGACGGCCGATCTCCGGCCCGTCCGGCCGCAGGGCGGGGGGAGACTCGGCAGTGCCGTCCAGGGACAGCAGGTAGCCGCCCAGCGCGGCCTCGGGCAGGGCGAGGAGCCGGACGCCCCGTTCCCTCGCGGTCGCGACGAGCTTCTCGATGCGGGTGAAATCGGCCTCCAGGTCGCGGTCGAAGTTCGCCGCGACGGCGGCCATGCGCAGGGTGGTCATGCTCTTCCCATTCCGGTCACGGCCGCGGTGACCACGTTCGTCAGTTCGCCGTCGGGCCAGCGCAGGGAGACTCCCGCGCCCGGCTGAAGTTCGCCGCACTCGGCGCTGAGGGCGGGACCGGCAGCGGGCATGGCCTTGCCGGGCCGGTCGGTGGTGAGCATCGCGAAGCCGGGGAAGCACGTGAGCCAGTCGCCCATGTTCGCGCCCTCCGGCCGGGGTAGTGCAGCGACGTCGAGGACGGCGGCGCAGCCGCCCGCTTCGGCGAGCATGCCCAGTGTCCCGGCGATGCCGGCCATGGAGACGTCCTTGGCGGCAGCGGGGCGGGCGGCGGCCACCAAGCCCAGCATGGCCCGCAGTTCGGTGGGGCTGCGGGTGCTGGTCGAGTCCCACTGGAGCCCGGCGTAACCCGGTCGCCAGGAGCCGCCGAGGTCAGCCGTGAGCCGGACCCGGTGGCCGGGTCGCCCGCCGCCGCCGGGGACCGGGGTCGTGGTGCGGCCCAGTGCGGTGACCGACAGTGCCGCCGGCACCCCGAGCTGGGTGTGCCCGCCGAGCACGGGGATCCCGTAGGCCTGGCTGGCCCGGCGCAGACCGGTCAGGATCCTGGTCGCGAACGAACGATCACGAGCGGCGACGGCGTCGAGGAGGCCGACCGGTTCGGCCCCCATGGCGGCCAGGTCGTTGACGTTGACGAGGACGGAGCACCAGCCGGCCCACTCTGGGTCACGCTCCACCATCGCGGGGACGATCGCGTCGCAGCAGGCCACCAGGTCACTACCGGGGACCGGTGCCCCATCGTCGCCGATGAAGCCCGGGCCGCCGGGGGACAGGCCACTCAACAGCGGGCCCAGTTCTCGTTTGGTGGCCGCGGCGAGCCGGGCGATCCGCTCGCTCGGCCGCCGCATGAGCACATGCCGGGTCCCGGCGACGGTGACCGGACGGACGGTCTGCCAGCCGAGCCCCGCGAACATGGGCTCGTTGCCGGGCTGGACGGTGGCCTCGAAGCGCAGCACACCGGCGTTCTCGGCGTGCGCGCAGGCGGCCCGGACCAGGGCCGCTCCGACGCCATAGCCGCGCCGGTCGCCGGGGCGCACCACGAGTCGCCCGCCGGTCCACCAGCCGAGGTCCTCGTCCGAGGTCGCGGGACCCAGCCGTACGCCGCCGAGGACTTCGCCCTGTGGATCTCGCGCGACCAGGACCCGATGGCGGGGGTCCTCGTCGCGCCAGTCGGCGTCGTCGGTGGCGAACAGGCCTTGCTCCTGGACGAACACCTGCCTGCGTAGAGCCCGGTAGGCGGTCAGGGTGGCGGTGTCGCCGGCTTCCTCGATCCGAAACGGTGGCACCGGATGTGTCCGGCCGCCGAGCAGGACGTCCCCGAGGCCGTCCGCAGGCTGTGGTGAGAAGTCGACCAACCCGGGCATACGGCGGTCAGCCTCCGGCCCGCTGCAGCACGCTGCATGCCCCGCAGGCGGCGCATCCCGCCTGCTGATCGGCGCCCGCCATCCCCGCGGCCCGCAGCAGGGCCGCGACCCGTTCTGTGACATCGGCGACCATGGCCGGATCGGGGCCGCGGGCTCCGTCACGGACCGCGAGCGTGCCGGCCATCGCCCGGAACGGGACCACGAAGGGATAGACGCCGCGGCGGATCAACCGCTCCGCCCCGGCGACGAGTTCGTCCGGATCCTCACCGAGACCCACCAGCAGGTAAGTGGAGACCCGGTTGCGGCCGAAGACCCGTACCGCTTCGTCCCACGCCGCGTCGTACTCCGCCATCGGCACCGACCCCTTGCCGGGCATCCAGCGTCTCCGGACCGCGTCGTCGAGTGACTCGACGTGGATCCCGATGGCGGTGGCCCCGGCTCGGCGCAGTTCTGCGATCACCGACAGGTCGGGCGGCGGTTCGATCTGCACCTGGATCGGCAGCCCCGGCACGGACTTCAGCACGGCCGTGACAGCGCGCACGAGGTTGCGGGCGCCGCGATCGGGACCGGTGGTGGTGCCGGTGGTCATCACCATCTGGGTGACGCCGTCGAGCCGTACGGCCGCTTCGGCGACCTCGGCCAGCTGCGCCGGGGTCTTGGCGGCGATCGTGGAGCCGTCCTTAAGGGACTCCTCGATGGTGCAGAACCGGCAGCGCTGGTCCTCGGCGTACCGGATACAGGTCTGCACGACCGTCGTGGCCAGGACATTGGCGCCGTGCAACCGGGCGATCTTCTCGTACGGCACGCCGTCCGCCGTGGTCAGGTCGTAGAACCTGGGCCGGTCCACGGGCGTGACGTCCAGCCCGAGGTCGGTCACGCCGTGGAGCAGCCGCCCGTCCCGCACCTGGTACGGCGAGGCCGGATTGACGGGCAGCGCGGCGTTGGCACCGTCCACGATCAGATGGCCGTCATCACTCGGCCCGGCGCCCATCCGGCGCGTGACAGGGGCGTCCACCCGCACGCCGAGCAGCGCGATGTCGACGAACGTGGTCGTGGTGCCAACGCTCACGACTGCCTCCTTGCTTCGCTGAAGTCGGGTCAGAACATGTAGGTGGAATTGATGATCGCGCCCTTGCGGGCGTAGTGGATCAGTGCGTCCTGCACGTCCAGGGGATGGGTGGGGATGACTCCATCGATCAGGTCCTCCTCCCGCGCGCCGTGCAGGGACAGGCCGAACCGGCAGCAGTAAACCTTGCCGCCCTCCTTCATGAAGGTCTTCAGTGAGTCGTTGATGTTCTGCTCACCGGGGAAGGCCGAGGCGCCGGTGGTGGGGAAGCCGCGGGTGGCCAGGCAGTTGAGGGAACCGGGCCCGTAGAAGTAGATCGCCGATTCGAAGCCCTTCCGCAGGGCGCGCGTGGCCTGCAGGATCGCGACGAAGCTCACCGAGGACTCGTGCGCGATCCCGTGCACGAGGGTGAAGTAGGACTCCCCGTCCTGCGCCTGGTAGTCCGGAAAGACCTTGGTGCCGCCATAGACGCTGGAACCCTCTGGCAGCGAGGGGTGCGGGATCTCGTTGAGGCTCTGGGACTCGAGCTCGGTCAGGTCTGCCATGGTCATGCTCCTTCTCCATCGGTGGGTGGTTTGCTCGGGTTCGGTCGGCTACGGCGGTCAGCCGTAGAGCTCTTGGAAGGTGCCGCGGAACACGCGGCGGGCGAGTTCGCCGTCGCCGGTGACGGCGCTCAACTTGGCATATTCGCCGGCGTGGTCGCCCCAGGGCTGGTCACTGGCGAACAGGATCCGGTCGTGGCCGATACCGCGACGTTCCACCTCGGTGGCGAGCCAGCGTGGCGTGAAGCCGATGGCCCAGGACAGGTCGGTGTAGACCCGCTTCCCGGCGGCGATCCAGTCGAAGAACCTCGACCCGGCGAGCTTCATGTGGCCGCTCATGCCCCCGCCGAAGTGCACCAGGTGGATGGCGACATCGTCGCCGTAACGGTCCACGAGGCCGCCGACCTCGTCGATGTCGGACGACGCGCCCGGGGAGGTGTGCACGTGCACCACGAGGTCGTGCCTGCGCGCCGTGGCGAAGATGGCGTCCAGCTGCGGACGGCAGTCCTCGTCGGAGACCCGGCCGCCCAGCAGAAAGCTGAGCTTCAGCGCCCGGACGCCACGTTCGCCGGCCAGCGCCAGTGCCTTCGCCGTGCGTGCGGAGTCGGAGGCTTTGGGGGAGACCCACAGCGCGGCGCGAATACGGTCATCGAACGCAGCCGCCTCCACGACCAGTTCATTGAAGGAGAACGCCACGTCCGGATCCGGAACCCCGTAGTTCGGAATCACCAGAGCTCGCTCCGTGCCCTCCGCGTCCATATCCGCGACGAGTTCGGAAATGGTCGCCCGCGCGCCCAGATCTGGATTCACCACGGGGCCACCGTAAAAAGCGTACGCGGGGAGCACGCCGACATGCCGGTGCGCGTCGCATATCCAGCGATCAACCATAATAGGAATTCCTCGTCAGAATGTTCCGGGTCACGCGACTGTCCGCGGCGCGATCCATTCCTCATCGCGGGGCCAGGCGTTGACAGGAGTACCGGCCAGCCAGCGCACTTCGCGCACAGGACCCGCTGTGATCTGTTCCGCGAGGTACTCGGCGTCCGCCGCGACTCCGCCGAACCGGCCCGACCCCCAGGTGTACTGCCACGGCAGCCCGAGGAAGTACAGGCCCTCACAGCTGGTCACGCCGCGCCCGTGAGTGGGATAACCACGGCCGTCGAACACCGGGACCTCGATCCAGCGGTGGTCCTGGCCGAAGCCGGTCGCCCAGATCACCGAGGTGATGCCGGAGGCCTCCAGGTCGATCGTGTTCGTTGCCGCCGGCGGTTCCCACACCGGGCTGTAGCGCGCCTCTACCGGCGCCACGATCTGCTGTGCGGTGATGTAGGAGTCGATCGAGTCCTTGATCGACTCGGAGACGGCATCGGCCCGGTCGAGGTTCTGCTTCAGGTCGTCGGCGAAACGCAGGACACCGCCGCCGATGCCGGTCAGCCGGCCGTAGAGCCGCATCCCGTCGCGGGCGAAGGCCCGCAGGTCGATGTCGCGGCCGCCGTCTCTTCCGGTCACATAGTGGTTGGCGCGTAGCCGGACCGCATCGGCGTCGTCGAACTCGTCGACGCCCCGGGCGTAGTAGCCCATGTCCTCCAGCCAGTCGACGACGTCACGCCCGCGATAGAACCGGGCGACCCGGGGAGCGCTGCCGGTCGCCAGATGGACGGTACGGCCCGCGAGGTGCAGGTCCTCGGCTATCTGGCAGCCGGACTGCCCTGTGCCCACCACGAGCACCGCGCCCGCCGGGAGCCGACCGGGATTGCGGTACTCCGATGAGTGCAGCCGCATGACGCCTTCCGGCAGTCGTTCGGCCATCCGTGGGATGAGCGGCACCTGATACGGGCCGGTGGCGAGCACCACCTGGTCTGCTGTGAGGACCCCCCGGTTCGTGCGGATCTCGAAGCCGCCGCTCCGCCGCCGCAGCAGCCGGGTCGCGGCGGTGCCCTCTAGGAGTGGGGGGCCGAAAGACCTCGCGTAGTCCTCGAGGTAGGCGACGACCTTGTCGCGAAGCATGAAGCCGTGCGGATCGGGACCGGCGTACGGGAAACCCGGCAACGAACACTGCCGGTTGGGCGTGACCAGGCAGAAGCTGTCCCACCGCCGCTCACGCCACTCATTCCCCACGGCCGTCTTCTCCAGCACGAGGTGGTCGAGTCCCCGCTGCGTGAGGCAGTAGCTCATGGACAGACCGGCCTGCCCACCGCCGACCACCACGACACTGCGATGTACGCCGTCCAGCGGCATCTGGTCCTGCGGACTCACTTGTCGAACTCCTCCGCCCTTACGTCGGCCTTGGCGTCGCCGGCCACCGAACTCCGGAGCAGATAGGAATGCCCCGGAGGCGAGCAGTCCGTCGCCTCTGGCGAAGGTGAATGACAGCGTTGTGCAAGGCCGTCCGGCCGGTGAACCTGAGAATATCCCTCGGGCACGACTCACCTCCTTCTGCTCGAACGCCAGCAGCAGTGATCTGCGGTCTGGAATCGACTCCGGACTGGCTGCCGACAGAAGTGAGTAAAGCGAGCGACCATTACTGAATAGTTTCATCCGGAACGACTGTGCGTTACGTGGCCGCGTTTTTATTTCGGCGATGTTTCCGCGGCCCGGCAAGTTCCGGCCATGGGAACGGACCCGCGGCGAGGATCGCGTAGTAGGCGCGCGGGAACTCGGCGGTGTTCGGGCACATCAACGCGATCCGGTCGCCGGGCCGGACGCGGAGTCTGATCAGTGAGGTGGCGGGCGCCTTCGCGAGATGCTCGCCGGCGAGAGAGTGGTCATGCGCGTCCTCGCGCCGGTCAGCCGAGCCGGCCGAGCTTCGTGTGGCCCTTCAGCAGGTCGCGCGAGATGATCAGCCGCTGCATCTCGTCGGTGCCCTCGAAGATGCGGTAGAGCCGGACCTGCCGGTACCAGCGCTCGATGGGCAGTTCGCGGGTGTAGCCCATGCCGCCGTGGATCTGCAGGACACGGTCGACGACCCGGTTGACCATCCCCGCGCCGTACAGCTTGGCCATCGAGGAGGTGTGCCGGGGATCGAGGCCCTGGTCGATGGCCCAGGCCGCGCGCAGAACCAGCAGGCGGGCCGCCTCGAGCTCCACCTCGGAGTCGGCGATCATCCACTGGATGGCCTGGTTGGCGCCGATCGGCTTGCCGAAGGTCTGCCGGGTGCCGGCGTAGCCGATGGCCATCTCCAGTGCCCGCTCGGCGATGCCGATCCCGTGTGAGGGGATGGTGAAGCGGCCTTTGCCGATCCACTTCATGCCCAGCTCGAAGCCCTGTCCGATCTCGCCGAGGATGTTGCGGACGGGTACCCGGACGTTGTCGAAGACCAGTGCGGCCGGGCCGCCCTCGCCCATGGTCTGGATGAACTCAGACTTCCATCCCATCTCCCGGTCGACCAGGAAGGCGGTGGTCCCGCCGCCGCGCACGCCCTTGTCCTTGTCGGTGACGGCGATGACGATCGCGAAGTCGGCGTCGTTGCCGTTGGTGATGAAGGTCTTCTCACCGTTGAGGACCCAGTCGTCACCGTCCTGGCGGGCCGACAGCTTGATGTTGGCGGCATCCGAGCCGGCGTCCGGTTCGGTGATCGCGAAGCAGGAGATCCGGTCGCCGGCGATCGTCGGCAGCAGATATTCGTTCTTCTGGGCCTCGTCGGCGTAGTAGAGGATGTTGTCGGCCTCGCCACCGAACCGGAACGGCACCCAGGAGCGGCCCATCTCGGTCCAGATCAGCGACTGCATGACGGCGGGCAGGCCCATGCCGCCGTACTCCTCCGGGGTCGACAGCCCCCAGAAGCCGAACTCCTTGGCCTTGAGCTGTAGCTCGCGAAGCTCGCTCGGCTCGAGGCCGGGCTGGTGCAGGCGTTCCCGGCGGAGCACCTCCTGCTCGAGTGGGACGATCTCCTTGGTGATGAAGGCACGGGCGGTGTCCCGGACGGCCTGCTGCTCGTCGGTGAGTGCGAAGTCCATGCTGTCTCTCGATCCTGTCCAGGTGGGGGTTAGCGTCCGCCGCCGTTGACGTACAGCGTCTGGCCGCTCACGTACGAGGCGTCATCGCTGGCCAGGAAGGCCACCACGGAGGCGATCTCCTCGGGCTGCCCGACCCGGCCCAGCGGGGTCCGCTCGGCCGCGAGCTCCTGGTGCCGCTCGGGAGTGGCGCCGACCCGCTCGGCGGTGGCGGCGGTCATCGCGGTGGCGACGTAGCCGGGGGCCACCGCGTTGACATTGATGTTGTAGCGGCCGAGCTCGATGGCCAGGGTGGCGGTCAGGCCCTGAATCCCGGCCTTGGCGGCGGCGTAGTTGGCCTGGCCCCGATTACCGAGCGCGGACCGGCTGCTGAGCGAGACGATCTTGCCGTAGTTCTGCTTCACCAGGTAGCGCTGGGCGGCCTGGCTGCAGTTGAACGCACTGGTCAGGTTGACCGAGAGCACCGTGTCCCAGTCGGACTTGGGCATCTTGAACAGGAGGTTGTCACGGGTGATGCCGGCGTTGTTGACCAGGATGTGCAGGCCGCCCAGGTCCTCGACGGCCTGCGCGAAGGTCGCGGCGACGGCCTCCTGGTCGGCGACATCGCAGCCGTAGGCGCGCGCGGCGCCGCCCTCAGCGGTGATCTCGTCCACGGTGCCCTGGGCCCGTTCGGCGGTCAGGTCGACGACGGCCACCGCCGCGCCCTCGCCGGCCAGGCGGCGGGCGGTGGCGGCGCCGATGCCCTGCGCCGCGCCGGTCACGATGGCGACCTTGCCGGTGAATCTGTGCACAGGTGTCTCCTCAGAGGTCGGTGGTGTTCGGCGGGGTCAGGCGAAGGCGTTGACACCGGTCAGCGCACGGCCGATGAGCAGTTTGTGGATCTGGCTGGTGCCCTCGTACAAGGTCATCACCCGGGCGTCCCGCAGGTACTTGCCGACCGGGTATTCGTCGATGTAGCCGTAGCCGCCGAAGACCTGCAGCGCGTTGTTGGCGGCGTGCACCGCCGCCTCGCTCGCATACAGCTTGGCCACCGACGACTCGGTGGCGAACGGCAGCCCGCGTTCGATGTGGTCGGCGACCCGCCACACGAGCAGCCGGGCCGCGTCCAGCTCCACCTTGATGTCGCTGATGAGCTCCTGGACCAGCTGGTGAGCGGCGATCGGCGGGCCGAACTGCCGGCGCTCCTTGGCGTAGGCCACGGCCGCGTCGAGGCACGCCTGCGCGATGCCGACGCAGCCCGCCGCGACCGACATCCGGCCTTTGGCCAACGCCGCCATGGCGACCGAGAAGCCCTTGCCCTCCGGGCCCAGGCGAGCGCCGTCGGGCACCCGTACACCATCGAGGACCAGCTCGGCCGTGGCCTGCCCGCGCAGGCCGAGCTTGCCGTGGATCTCCCGGCGCTCCAGACCGCATGAGTCGGCCGGGACCAGGAAGGCCGTGATGCCCCGGTGGCCCTGCCGGTCCGGGTCGTCGCCCCCGGTGCGGGCGAAGACCAGGGCGACGTCGGCCCACGTGCCGTTGGTGATGAACATCTTGGTGCCGCTGATCACCCAGTCGTCGCCGTCGCGGACCGCGCGGGTCGTGAGGTTGGCCGCGTCCGACCCGGTGTCCGGCTCGGTCAGCGCGAAGCACCCCAGCGCCGTTCCGGCGGTGAGCGGAGGCAGCCACTGGTGCTTCTGCTCTTCGGTGCCGTAGGTGTTGATGGACTTGGCGACCAGGCCCAGCGACACGGACACGATGCCCCGCACCGCCGAGTCCCCCCGGCCGAGCTCCTCCAGGACCAGGCAGTACGCCAGATGGTCGCCCCCCGAGCCGCCGTACTCCTCCGGGATCGTCAGCCCGAGGAAGCCGAGCTCGCCCAGCCGGCCGATGATCGCCCGGTCGACCGACTCGGCGCGGTCCCAGGCGGCCGCGTGCGGCGCGATCTCACGGTCCACGAACTCCGCGGCGACCCGCCGGACGGCGGTCTGCTCCTCGGACAGTTCCAGGTTCATGACATACCTCGGTGGGAGCGGGAAGAAAACTAGCAATGTAAGTTTCTCGGCATGCTAGTCCCCGTAAACTAGCGATGCAAGGTTTCGGTTCCAGGCCGACGAGCTGCGAGAATGGGCCGCCGCAGAGGAACGACCGCAAGGAGGTGCCCGCCGTGGCGCGGCCGCGCAGACCGCTACTCAGCCGCGACCGCATCGTCGCGGCCGCTCTGGTCCTCATCGACGCCGAGGGGCTGGAGGCCGTCTCCACCCGTCGGCTCGCAGCGGAGCTCGGCGTCAGCGGCCCCTCGCTGTACAACCACGTGGCCACCAAGGACGAGCTCATCGACGCCGTCGTGGACGCCGTCCTGGGCGAGGTCGACACCGGCATGTTCGCGCAACTCGGGCCTGCGAACCGCGACTGGTGCACTGCGCTGGCGGACTGGGCTCGCTCGTACCGTGCCGCGCTGGCCGCCCACCCGAACATCGTTCCCGCGCTCGCCCAGGGACCCCGCCGCCGCCCCAACGCCCTGCGGCTCGCCGACGCCGTCTTCGGAGGCCTCGTCGACGCCGGGTGGCCGCGCCGCGAGGCCACCAGGATCGGCGCGCTCATGCGCTACTTCGTCACCGGCTCGGCACTGGGCTCATTCGCCGGCGGTTTCCCCGACGACGCCACGGTTTACGCGGGGGAGTACCCGCATCTGGACCAGGCCCATCTGCTGGCCGAACGCCAGCAGGAGATCGACGAGAGCGCGTTCGAAACCGGCCTCCAAGCCCTGCTCGACGGACTCGCGCTTCACTCCCCGGCGGAAAGCCCGTAGCGCAGCTAGGGTGCTGATACCTATGGGCGGGCCCGGAGTTCGAGGATCACCTTGCCCAGTAGTCCGCCCCGGCGGGCGAGTTCGAGCGCGTCCGGCGCGTCCTCCAGCGGAAAGCGGGCGGCGATGGGGAGCCGGAGTTCGCCGGCCAGGTGGAGCTCGAAGAGCTTCTGCTGGACCTCCCGCATCGTGGCGGGTTCGCGGTCGCGGTAGTCGGAGGCCTGCAGGCCCAGCACGCTGATGTTCTTCACTAGCAGGTGCCCGGACTTGATCATTGGAATGTCGCCGCCGGAGGCGAAGCCGACGACGACAAGACGGCCCTCCCACGCAACGCACCGCAGTGCCTGGGTGAATGTCTCGCCACCGATGTTCTCGATGACGATGTCCGCGCCGCGGCCCTCCGTCAGCTCGCGGGTCTTGTCCCGCAGGGTGCCGGGGTCCCCGACGATGACGTGTTCGGCACCGAGTTCACGCAACGTCTCGGTATGCGCGGCGCTTCGGACCGCTGCGATGGCCCGGCCGCCGAGCGCGGACACCAGTTGTATCGCCGCGCTCCCGACGTCCCCGTTGGCGCCGGTCACGAGGACGGTCTCACCAGGCCGCAGGCCGGCCCGGCGCACCAGCGCCAGCTGGGCGGTGAGGAAGCCCATGCCGAAACCCGCCGCCGTGGCGAAGTCGACGCCGTTGGGGATGTGCATCGCGTTCGCGGCCTCGACGGCGACTCGCTGGGCGAAGGCACCGTGCTCGACTTGCACGGCCACCCGGTCGCCGAGGACCGGGGTGGTCACCGCGTCGCCGGCGGCGACCACGGTTCCGGCGAGCTCTTTGCCGGGCACGAAGGGCAGCGATGGCAGGTTCTGGTACGTGCCGCCCACGACCAGCAGGTCGGGGAAGTTCACACCGGCGGCCGCGACGTCCACCACCACCTGATGTGGTCCCGGTGCCGGCTCGTCCAGTTCGGTCACCGTGAGTCCCGAGGGCGGTCCGAACCTCTCCACGACTACGGCTCGCATCGGGTGGCCGTCCTCCCGGTGTGGTGATGGGCGATTGTCATGACGAGGACCCGTCCGGCTCGTGCAACTGCGGATACGGCCTCTCGCCCGGTGGGACCCGCAGTGCGTCGGCCAGCGGAATGGGGAGAGCGGCGACGTCGAAACCCTCGCCGGCGACCCGGTGGGGCGAGTCCAGGTCGATGCGCAGTGACCGCGCCGCCTCGTCGAACGTGGCGACGATGGTGCAGCACACGTCCTCGCCCGCGAAGCACCGCCGCCAGTGCTCCGCCGGTCGGGCTGCGATCCGCTCGGCGACCTCGATCATCACCAGTTCGGCTCGGCCGGCGTCGGCCCGCAGGTGTTCGGGCAGCTCGATGAGCTCGGTGAAGCGGGCCCAGAACCTGTCCTCCAGTGGTGCGGCGGCCAGGTGGCGGCCGTCCGCGGTGCGGTAGATGTTGTATCTGGGGCTGCCGCCGGTGAGCAGATCGCGGCCGGGTGCCGGCCACTGGCCGCTGCCAAGGTAGGTGGCGCGATAGCCGTAGGCGAGCGTCTGGAGGTTGTCGGTCATGGAGACGTCGAGATGGCTCGGCCGGCCGGTCCGGTCCCGCAGCCGCAGGGCCAGCACGATGTTCAGGACCGCGGGATAACTTCCCCCGGCTATGTCGGCGATCACGGAGTGGGGCAGGTGAGGCTCGCCGTCGCGGTCCACGACGGCGCCGAGAATGCCGGACTCCGCGAGATAGTTCAGGTCGTGCCCTGCTCGCATGGCATCGGGCCCGGTCTGGCCGTAGCCGGTGATCGAGCAGTAGATGACGTCCGGGTTCACCTTGAGCACGTCCTCGTAGCCGAGGCCGAGCCGGTCCATCACGCCGGGGCGGTACTGCTCGACGACCACGTCCACTTCGGCCGCCAGGCGCAGCACCTCGTCGCGCGCCGCCGGGTCCTTGAGGTTCGCGGTGATGCTCGACTTTCCCCGGTTCAGCAGCGCGAAGTTGGCGCTGCTGTTGCCGAGAGCGGGGGAGTAGGCGCGCATCTCGTCCCCCCGACCCGGCCGCTCCACCTTGATGACCTCGGCCCCGGCCTCGGCGAGGATCAGCGTGGCCAACGGCCCGGGCAGGAGCGTGGAGAAGTCCAGTACGCGGACACCGTCGAGGGGCAGGTCCGCCACCTGTTCAGGCGCCGGGTGGACCGTCTCGCCGGGCCCCGCCGAAGACCCGTCCTCGGGCCACGAGGGATTCACCGGGCCACCAGGTCGCTCGCGGCGGCGCGGCGCAGCCCGATCGCATCCGCGGCCGCCCGCAACGACACGGCGTCGCGGAACAGGGCCTCGGCCGGATACTCGGTCAGGTATCCGTAGCCGCCATGCGCCTGTACGCCGTCGGCGGTGACGTCGATCGCGGCGGTCAGGGCGGTGTCCAGCAGCGCGGCGACCTGGACGGGCTGTTCCGCCGAGGTGAGGGCGGCCAGCACTGTGGTCAGCGCGGCCGACGCCTGTCCGAACAGCGAGTCTCGCATCGTGGGCAGTGCGGTCAGCGGGGCGCCGAACTGCACGCGTTCGGCGGTGTAGCTCGTAGTGGCCGCCAAGGCGGCCTGGGCGATGCCGGCGGCGACCGCGGTGATGCCGGTCCGCAGCCGGCGCCGTGCCTGCGCCACGTCGGCTCCGTCGA
>JAOPYH010000281.1 GCA_025964715.1 Streptosporangiaceae bacterium
GGCTCACCGCCGGTGATGTCGATGGGGTTGCCGGAGGCACCGAACGGCGGGATGTACTTCCGGAACGCCTCGTCCAGGTCCGGCGGTATCTCCATGAGTGACAGCCCGTTGTCCACGCAGGCGTCGGACAGCAGCACACCTGAGCCGCCCGCACCCGTGATGATCACGACGTTCTCGCCTTTGGGCGTGGGCATCGCGGGCAGGGCACGGGCGTACTCCAGCATGTCGTTCAGGCCCGGTGCCCTGATCACACCGGCCTGGCGGAGGATGTCGTCGTAGACCTTGTCGTCCCCGGCCAACGCGCCGGTGTGGGAGCTCGCGGCGCGGGCGCCCAGGGCGGTCCGGCCGGCCTTGAGCACGATGATCGGCTTCTTCCGTGACACCTCGCGGGCCGCCTTGACGAACGCGCGCCCGTCCTTCAGGTCCTCCAGGTGCATCGCGATGCACCGTGTGTTGTCGTCCTGCCCGAAGAACGTCAGCAGGTCATCCTCGTCGACGTCGGACTTGTTCCCGAGCCCGACGATGGCCGACACCCCCATCTTGGTCCTGCGGCTGAAGCCGAGGATCGCCATGCCGATCCCGCCGCTCTGTGACGACAGCGCCACGCCGCCCTTGACGTCGTAGGGGGTGCAGAACGTCGCGCAGAGGTCCTCGGGCGTGTAGTAGTAGCCGTAGATGTTGGGGCCGAGGAGCCGGACGCCGCGCCTGCGGGCGATCGCGACCACCTCGTCCTGAAGTTCCTGGTTGCCGATCTCGGCGAAGCCGGAGGGGATCAGGACCGCGACCGGCACGTCCTTCTCGCCGGTCTCCTCCAAGGCGGCGGGCACGAATTTCGCCGGGATGGTGAACACCGCGACGTCGACCTCACCGGGCACCTCCATGATGCTGCGATAGGCCTTCTGGCCGCAGATCTCGTCGGCCTTCGGGTTGATCGGATAGATCTCACCCGCGTAGCCGCCGTCGATGAGGTTGCGCATGACCGAGTTCCCGATCTTGCCCTTCTCGTTGGAGGCGCCGATCACGGCAACCGAACGCGGCTTCATCAGCCGGTTCATCACCGTGAGGATCTCCTCGGGGGTGTACTTCGGCACCTCGTGCGCGGTGCCGTCGGCGAGCAGGACCCGTACGTCCGCCGCCACCGCGCCGTCCGGGGTGGCGAACACCGGGTTCAGGTCCATCTCGGAGATCTCCGGGAAGTCGCCGACGAGGTCGGAGACCCGTTGGATCGTGCCGGCGAGCGCGTCACGGCTGACGGGTTCCGTGCCCCGGGCGCCGCGCAGCACCTCCGCGGCGGCGATGTCGTCGAGCATCGAGAGCGCTTCGCCGGCAGCGGTGGGCGCCAGCCGGAAGGTGACGTCCTTGAGCACCTCCACAAGGATGCCGCCCAGTCCGAACGCGATGACCTTGCCGAACGTCGGGTCGGTCGTCGCCCCGATGATCACCTCGTGCCCGGCCGGCACCATCTGCTGAACCTGCACGCCGAGGATCTCCGCGTCCGGGGCGTAGGCCTTGGCGGCCGAGACGATCCGCTCGTAGCCGGCCTTGACGTCGTCCGGTGAGCCGACGCCGACGAGCACGCCGCCGGCCTCGGTCTTGTGCAGGATGTCCGGTGAGACGATCTTGAGAACGACGGGCAACCCCATCTCCACGGCGCGTGAGACCGCCTCGTCGGCCGAGGTGGCCAGCGCCTCCGCCGGAGTGGCGATGCCGTAGGCCTCGCACAGCCGTTTGCCCTCGAGGGCCGTGAGCGCGGTGCGCGCTTCGGCCCGAACGCTGTCGAGCACGCTCCGTACCGTTTCGCGGTCGTATCCCATCCTCAGATCACTCCGTTCGCCCGGAGGGAGACGAGGTCGTCGGCGGGCAGACCGAGCACCTCTCCGTAGATCGCGTCGTTGTGCTCACCGAGCAGTGGCGATCGCTCGACCTCGACGGGGGAGTCCGACAGCTTGAGCGGGCACCCGACGGTCTTGAAGGCCCCGCGTACGGGGTGGTCGACCGTGACGATCATTTCGTTGGTCACGAGGCTCTCGTCCTCGAGGAGCTCGCGGGTCGACAGGATCGGCCCGCACGGGACGTTGTGGGCGTTGAGCTTGGCCAGCACCTCCCACTTGCCGTGCTGGGAGGTCCACTCCTCGATGAGCTGGAAGACCTTGGCCAGCTTGCCGAGCCGGGCCTCCGGGGTGCTCCACTCGGGGTCCTCGGCCAGCTCGGGCCGGCCCATGAGCCTGGCGATCGGCTCCCAGCCCTGCGGCTGGACGATCACGTAGACATAGTCGTTGGGGCCACCGGGACTGCACTTGAGCGCCCATCCCGGCTGACCGCCGCCCGAGGCGTTGCCGGAGCGTGGGACCTCGTCGCCGAAGTCCTCGTTCGGGTACTCCGCGAGCGGGCCGGCGGCCAGCCGCTGCTGGTCGCGTAGCTTGACCCGGCACAGGTTGAGCACCGAGTGCTGCATCGCGACGTTGACCCGCTGTCCCCGGCCGGTCGTCACCCGCTGGAAGAGCGCGGCCAGAATGGCCGCCACCGTGTGGATGCCGGTGCCCGAGTCGCCGATCTGGGCGCTGGTCGCCGTCGGGGGCCCGTCCTCGAAGCCGGTCGTGCTCATCGACCCGCCCATCGCCTGGGCCACGACCTCGTACGCCTTCAGATGGGTGTATGGGCCTTCGCCGAAGCCCTTGATCGAGGCGTAGATCAGCTCGGAGTTGAGCTCCCTGAGTTTCTCCCAGGTGAATCCGAGCCGCTCGATGGTGCCGGGACCGAAATTCTCCACGAGCACGTCCGAGCGCTTCACCAGTTCGGCGAATATCTCCTTGCCCCGGTCTTCTTTCAGGTTCAGCGTGATGCTCTTCTTGTTGGAGTTCAGCATCGTGAAATAGAGGCTGTCGGCGTCAGGAACATCCCGGAGCTGACGCCGGGTGATGTCACCGCTCGGCGCCTCCAGCTTGACGACGTCGGCGCCGAGCCAGGCGAGGATCTGTGTGCATGACGGTCCGGACTGGACATGCGTCATGTCCAGGATCCTGACGCCGTCGAGAGCCTTTCCCATGGCGGCTTTCCTTTTCACTTGTACATCGTCTGGTTCATGGTTCCGGGGGCGTACACGTCCGTATCGATCCACACGTTGATGAGCGACGGCTTGCCGGATTCGCGGGCGCGTTGCAGCGCCGGCCGGATGTCGGCCGGTTCGCGGACCTCTTCGCCGTAGCCGCCGAGCATCCGGGCGAACTCGCTGTAGCGCACGTCGCCGAGCGTGTTCCCGACCCGTTGGCGGTCCTTGCCGTACTTCGCGGCCTGGCCATAGCGGATCTGGTTCATCGAGGAGTTGTTGCCGATGATCCCGACGAACGGCAGGTCGAAGCGGACGAGCGTCTCGAAGTCCCAGCCGGTGAGGCTGAACGCGCCGTCGCCGAACAGCGCGACGACCTCTTTGTCCGGCCGGGCCTGCTTGGCGGCCATCACGAACGGCACCCCGACGCCGAGCGTCCCGAGTGGGCCGGGATCCATCCAGTGGCCGGGCGACTTGGGCTGGACGACCTGGCCGGAGAAGGTGACGATGTCACCGCCGTCGCCGACATAGATCGAGTCCTCGGTGAGGAACTCATTGATCTCGTGCACGAGCCGGTACGGGTGGATCGGCGAGGCGTCCGAGTGCAGCAGCGGCAGCCGCTTCTCCTGCGCCTTCGTCTCCTCGGACCGCAGTT
This sequence comes from Streptosporangiaceae bacterium, assembly GCA_025964715.1. Lineage (GTDB taxonomy): Bacteria > Actinomycetota > Actinomycetes > Streptosporangiales > Streptosporangiaceae > Actinomadura_C. The sequence continues at coordinate 3,702 of JAOPYH010000281.1, forward strand.
CCTCCAGCCAGGCCTTCCGCCCGGCGGCGCCGTTGTCGGCGCGCCCCGAGGCGGCCTGGGCGACGGCGGACAGGATCTGTCCCGCGTCGCCGACGATGCCCAGGTCGATGTCCCGGTTCCGGCCGACGGTGCGGTAGTCCAGGTCGATCTGGACCACTGTCGCGTCGGGGGACAGGCGGCGCCCGTAGCCCATGCGGAAGTCGAACGGCGTGCCGACGATGACGATGACGTCGGCGTTGTTGAACGCGTAGCGCCGGGAGAGCTGGTAGTGGTGCGGGTCGCCCGGCGGCAGGGTGCCGCGGCCGGCGCCGTTCATGTACGCGGGCACGTTGAGGGTGCGCACCAGCTCGGCCGCGGCCTCGGTGCCCCGGCACGTCCAGGTCTGGCTGCCGAGCAGGACGCACGGCTTCTCGGAGTTGACCAGCAGGTCGGCCAGCCGCTCGATGGCCTCGGGGTCGCCCTGCTGACGCGTCGACGCACGATAGTGCCCGGCCTCCGGCACCCGCGCCCTGTCGCGGGGGACCTTCGCGTCGAGCACGTCCCGGGGGATCTCCAGGAACGACGGGCCCGGTGCGCCGTTGTAGCACTCGCGGAAGGCCATCGAGACGAGGTCCGCCACGCGTTCGGTGTGCGGGACCGTGGCCGCGAACTTGGTGATCGGCGCCATGATGTCGACGTGCGGCAGGTCCTGCAGTGAGCCCATCTTGTGCTGGCTCAGTGCGCCCTGGCCGCCGATCAGCAGCATGGGGCTCTCGGCCCGGAAGGCGTTGGCCACACCGGTGACGGCGTCGGTCGTTCCGGGTCCCGCCGTGACGACCGCGCAGCCGGGTGTGCCGGTGATCCGGGCATGGCCGTCGGCGGCGTGCGCGGCGACCTGCTCATGGCGTACGTCGATGACTTTGATGCCCTCGTCGACGCAGCCGTCGTAGATGTCGATGATGTGGCCGCCGCACAGGGTGTAGATCACGTCGACGCCCTCCGCCTTGAGGGCCTTGGCGACGAGATGCCCACCTGAGATGAGGTCCGTGGCTTGAGCGTCCGGCTCGGGTGACGTGGCCATGTCCTGCGTCAACTCCCTTGCAGTTCGTGGCTCCTCCCAGGGATTTCCCCAGGTCAGAGCCACTTTCGGGGCCTGTATACAGTATTGCATACAATGTCCGAATACTGTATGAACACTTTCACACGGTTGTCGCGTGATGTCCAGAGCGAGATTGGGTGCGAGCTGGTGGTCCGGCAATGATCAGGTAAATGCCGCCGAGGCTGGATATCTGAGCGCGTCCGGCGGTGTTGTAATGAAGGCATGCCGAGCCGGGCTCCACGGCCGATCCGCCCACTGCTCGCGGCCCTCACGGCCGCGATGGTGCCGCTCGCCGTGTTCTGGAAGGTCCAGCGAAGATTGATCTACTTCCCTGAGGGAGGGCCGCTTCGGCCGCCGGCCGCGCTGCTGCCGGGTGGCAGGGAGGTGTCCTTCGAGACCGACGACGGCGTGCGGCTGGGCGCGTGGTTCGTACCCGCCGCGGGGGTGCCGGGCGATGGTGCCCCTGTCGTGCTGGTCGCGCCCGGCAATGCCGGCAACCGTGCGGCGCGTGTCCCGCTCGCCGCCGCGCTGGCCGCCCGTGGCGTCGCCGTCCTGCTCGTCGACTACCGCGGGTACGGCGGCAATCGGGGAGATCCCGACGAAGCGGGGCTGGACCGGGACATCCACGCGGCGCACCGGTACCTCACCGAGGAGCTGAAGGTGCCGCCGAGCCGGCTGTTCTACTTCGGCGAGAGCCTCGGGGCCGCCGTCGTGACCGGACTGGCCATGACGCATCCGCCGGCCGGGCTGATCCTGCGCTCGCCCTTCGTCGACCTCGTGTCCGTCGGGAAGATGCACTATCCCTACCTGCCGGTCGGCGCGCTGCTCATGGACCGGTTTCCGGTGGCCAAGCGGATCGCGGGACTTCGGGTGCCCACCGTCGTGGTGTACGGGACGGCCGACTCGGTCGTGCCCCCGGAGCAGAGCCGTGAGGTCGCTCGCCGGGCCGCCGGTCCGGTCCGCCTCGTGAAGGTACGGGGGGCGGAGCACAACGACCGGGTCCTGCTGGACGGCCCACAGCTGATCGACGCCATCGTCGCGCTGACCCGGACGGCCTGCTGAGCGGTGCCCGGCGATGAACTACGAGGCTGTGGGTCGCACTTGCGCGGCGCTGCGCACGACGTGGTCGACGAAGCCGTAGTCCCTGGCCTCCTCGGCCGTGAACCAGCGGTCGCGGTCGGAGTCTGACTCGATGCGCTCGACCGGCTGGCCGGTGTGGTGGGCGATGCGCTCCTGGACGACACGTTTGGTGAAGAGCATCTGCTCTGCCTGGATCTTGATGTCGGAGGCGGTGCCGCCGACCCCGCCGGAGGGTTGGTGCATGAGGATCCGGGTGTGCGGGAGGGCGTACCGTTTGTCGGGCGCGCCCGCGCAGAGCAGGAACTGTCCCATCGAGGCGGCGAACCCCATGGACAGCGTCACGACGTCGTTGGGGACGAACTGCATGATGTCGTAGATCGCCATTCCCGCCGTGACCGATCCGCCAGGCGAGTTGATGTAGAGGTGGATGTCGCGCTCACGGTCCTCAGCCGAGAGCAGCAGCATCTCACCGCAGATCCGGTTGGCGATGTCGTCGTCGACCTCCTGTCCCAAGACGATGATGCGCTCCCGCAGCAGCCGCTGGTACACCTGCTCATCCTGCAGCGCGAACGACGGGTCGGCCGCGGCCGAATAGTGCGAATGGTGGAGCCTTTTCACAGCATTACCTGCCTCAGGGAGTGGTGTCTCCTGCCATCGATCAACGGTGACGTTAACCCGCCTCACTTCGAGAGCCCACCACTTTTCGCCACAGGCAGAGTTCGCTGTCAGCGCATCGGATCGGCTGTCACGGTTCAGTATGCGGAAGGGGTTGCGGAGCCGGGGTGCGCTGGGCGGCGGAGGAGCCAGGCCCAGAAGGTTCGGCGGGGGCCGCGGACGATGACGTTACCGCTGCGTACGTTGCCTGACACGGTGACCAGCAGCTTGACCGGTGTGCCGGGGTCGCGGCGTTGGCGCTGGCGGACGTTGCCGCTGTGGATCGCGACGCTGTCGACGTCCACCGCCACCTCGGGTGGCACGATCAGCTTCAGGTTGCCCCTGCTCACTGAGACCGTGAGATCCAGGGCGCGCTGCGTGACGATGGCCTGGGTGAAGTCGACGACCACGTTGCCGGAGCGGACTTCCACTTCCAGGCGACGTGGCACGGCCCACGGTCCAGCCCGATGGAGGTTGCCGTTACGGGTCTGCAACTGGACGAGCTCCTTGGCGACCGGCGCCGGAGCTGGTGCCGCGCCAGCAATGGCCGGCAGGTCCAGCAGGAGCATCTCGAGCTCGCCGTACGTGCGCGCCTTCAGCGCCGTCTCGAGTCGTTCGTCGAGTTCCTCCGCGGTGAGCCGGCCATCTCCCGCCGCGACCCGGAGCTGCTCCACGACCTGATCGCGGTCGTCGTGCGAGGCACGTAGGTCGCGGCGATCCGGCACCAAATCTCCAGACATGTCCCGCACTGTAATGCCCGCCGTTCAGCACAGGGCCGTTACCGCGTACCTGGGAGGGGGTAGGCGGGCATTAGCTGCGACCACGGGGGTTCGAACGTATGCGGGAACAGATGCGCGGCGGCCGGCCGCCGGTGGGGGACCGGCTCCGGGTGCCCGGCCTGGTGCTGGGTCTGGGGCTGGGGGGCTTCGTCGACGGGATCCTGCTCCACCACCTGCTCGAGTGGCACCACATGCTCTCGAGTTGGTATCCGATGACCACCGCGCACAACCGGCGCATCAACATGATCGGCGACGGGATGTTCCACCTGCTGTCGTGGCTGTTGACCATCGCGGGGATAGCGCTCCTCTTCAGGGCCCACCAAGGGCCCGTGCCGGGGGCAGGCCGCAGGCTCGTCGGCTGGATCATCAGCGGCTGGGGGCTCTTCAACCTCATCGAGGGCATCGTCGACCATCTGCTCCTCCGGATCCACCACGTGCGGCCCGGGGCCTATCAGCTGGCCTACGACCTCGGATTTCTGATCCTCGGCGCCGCGCTGGTCCTCATCGGCTGGGCGATCGCCCGGACGGCCGGACCTGCAGCCGCCCCGGCGGGCCGCCGAGGCCGGCCGTGACCCCCGGCGGAGGGATGGCGTCAGGCCAGGCAGCTCAGCGGCCGGCCACCGTTGTAGGCGACCATGTCCGTGAGCGCGGCGGCGAGGTCGATGGTGCCGCCGGGCTCCAGACCGTCGAGCTCGGCATAGGCCCGGTGCAGGTTCCCCACGATGCGCTCGCGGTCCGTGAGCCCGGCGAACTCGCCCAGGTCGGTCTCGCGGGCCAGCTCGAGCGGGCTCAGGCCGGCGGCATGTCCCCGCCCGGCCAGATCCAGCACGTACGTGATGTAGCGGGCGACGTCGTCGATGACACCCGGCCCCGCGATGTCACCGTGGCCGGGCACGATCGTCTCGGCGCCGAGCCCGCGCAGGTCTTCGAGCACGGACAGCGCCCCGGTGACCGACCCCATCAGCAGGAACGGCGTCCCCCCGTTGAAGAGCAGGTCGCCGCTGAACAGCACCTTGCGCTCGGGGATCCACACGATGCTGTCATTGGTGGTGTGCGCCGCGGTCCCGACGTGACGAACCTCCACCCGCAGGTCGTCGACGTGCAGGGTCACGGCGTCGGTGAAGGTGAGGAAGGGCGGCTCGACCTCGATGTCGCCCCATTCGACCTCCTCCCAGAACGGCGCCGAGAACGGGGCGCCGAACGCCAGGGCCTCCTGCCGGGTCCGCTCGTGACCGACGATCGTGGCCGTACGGAACAGATAGTTGCCGAAGGTGTGGTCGCCGTGGTGGTGGGTGTTGACGACGGTGCGGACGGGCTGCCGCGAGACCTTTTCGACGGCGGCGAGGTAGGCGCGGGTACGTCGTTCTGTGGAGCACGCGTCGATGCTCGCGACGCCACGACGGCCGACCAGGAACCCGGTGTTGTTGATCCACCAACTGCCGTCGGGCTGGAGGTAGGCGTAGACCCCATCGCTGACCTCCACGACCCGCGGAGCCGGCAGGTGGGGATGGTCGTGACGGGTTGAGCTCAAGGTGGGGCCTCCAGTCTCGGGGATGGCCCCAGTCTGCCGCCTCGTCATGATCGCGCGAGTGCGAGGGCGCGTTCCACCGCGCGCTCCGCCGCTTCCGGCGTACGCCGGCCCAGCCCGCACGCCGGGGATACGCCGACCGTGCGGCCGAGGCACCGTTCCACTGTCCGCAGCACCAGGACCTGCTCGGCGAGGTCCTGCTTCTCGTGCACGAGACCAGATCGGGGCCCGCTGGCCAGGTCCGCACAAGTGCCTGGGTCAAAGCGACTATGGGCCCGGTAGCGCCGAGCCTCGTCAAGGCCTTGTCGTATCCGGAGGATGACATGGGCCGCCGACATCTCTCTGCGCTGCGCACCCACGGCTGTCTGTTGTT
>JAOPYH010000529.1 GCA_025964715.1 Streptosporangiaceae bacterium
CGGGCCAGCACGATGAACCCCGCCACGGCGGCGGCGCTCAGCACGGCGACCAGCCGGGGATCGGCCCGGAACCGGCGCAGCAGTGCCACCAGCGCACCGCTGATGATCGCCAGGTTGGCCCCGGACAAGTAGAGGTGTGCACGTGTGTGGACAGCTAGACATATCTGCTGGTCAGCGCGGTAGCCGTTGAGGCCGGGGCCCTCACCTTGCCATGGGTGTTCCAGCGGTGGAACACTGAGACCATGCTCCTCCTGGAACCGATCAGTAGGGTGCCTCACCGTGACCGACACCGACGGCGAGGAGCTGCCCCCTGTCCCGCCGTCGCTCGCGGAGGTCTCGTTGCCGGAGATGATCCAGCGCGCCAGATCCCTACCGGACCTCGATTCGCTGATCCGGGACCGCGGCGAGCTCATGGTCGGGATGCGGGCCCTCGGCCTGTCCTGGCGGCAGATCGAGCAGGAGACCGGGATTCCCATCGGGTCCGCCCACCGCTGGGCGAAGCGCTACACCGAGTCGCAGCAGTAGCGAGCGGGGTGGCCTGATGGCCGCCCTCACCACACGCCACCTCGTCCTCGCCGGGTCGACGTTCGTCGCGCTCGCCACGATCGTCACCAGCTCCGTCAGCCTCTACTCCCTCGCCGTGTTGTGCGGGATCCCCGAGCCTCTCTCCGCCGCCCTCCCGATCGCTCTCGACGCCGGCGCCGCCGTCACCGCGCTCGTGTGGATCACCGAGAAGGGTGAGCTGCGGAAGTGGGGTCGCGCGGTCACGATCGCCGCACTCGTGGCGTCGGTCGCCGGGAACGCCATCCAGCACGCCATCACCTCGGGGCTGCTGCGGGTGGAGCTCCCGCTGGTGCTGATCGTGGGCGCGTCGATCCCGGCCATGCTTTGGGCGACGATCCACATCACCGCGCTCATGGCGCGCACCCCCACCGTTGAGGTTCGCGCAGCCCGTAAACCCCGACAGTCCGGCCGTCCGGCCCCGACCGTTGCGGATCGGGTCGCCGAGACCACGCCGGCCGCCGCCCAGTCGGAGCGCAAGCCCGCGGTGAAACCCGACGGCGAGACCGCCACCGAATGGGCGCGCCGGGAGTGGCCGTGCACCGCGAAGGAGATCCAGCTCGGCACCGGGGTGGCGAAGGGCTCGAGCTACCGCATCTACAACGCGTTGCTCGCTGAGATGGAGGCGTCGTGACCGCCGCCCGGGACGAGCCGGTGGACGCCGAGGTGGTGGAGGAGCCGCGCACCGAGATCGAGTGGCCGGAGATCGAGCCGCCCCCCGGCTGGTGGCAGCGCCTCCCCCGCTGGCGTCGCCACGACGACGAGCCGCCCGAGGCGCCGGGCGCGCAGGTGGTGCAGCTCCACAAGGCACCGCCGGCGCCGGTGCCGCTCACGGTGGAGCGGGCCCCGTCGAAGGCCCGCGCCGTGGTGGCCCGGGTGACCGACCGCGGGCTGCCCGCCCCTCGCCAGGTGGCAGTGTCGGCCGGCTGGTGGGCGCGCACCCTGGCGCAGATCGTGCCGTGGCTGCCGGTGCTGATCGTGAAGGAGTTGCGCCCCATCCTGCGCGGCATCGGCCGGGTGGCGAGCTGGTGGGCGCGCATCGTGGCGGTGAAGCACCTGTTCGAGGCTGCGAAGAAGGCCGAAGGTAACAAGCACTCCGCGGACATGAAGGCGGCGCACAAGGCGCAGGCCTCCCGGGTCGTCGTCTCCATCGCCATCGTCCTCGCCGTGGTCGGGGTGACGTGGTGGCAGCTCGTGGTGCACCCGTGGGCGGTCGCCGGCGTCGGGGTGGCGCTGCTGGCGCTGTTCGACCTGATCGGGCGGGCCGGGCGGCCGGCGGAGGAGCAGGTGTTCCTGCCGACCGGGCCGATCGTCGAGGGCATCCCGCTGTCGAGTCTGCGCGCCGAGATCGCCCGCAGCTTCGAGGAGCAGGGCATCGAGGCCACGATCGCCATGCCGCACCCGGCGGAGCACGGCTGGACCGTCGACTACCACACCCGGGCCGCCGTCGAGGACGAGCACCTGCGGCAGGTGGAGCGAGACTTGAACGTCCGCCGCAACGGCATCACCCAGATCATGGAACGCGGCAGGGCTGCGGTCGGGACGCTGCACGTGATGCTGCGTGACCCGCTCGCCCGTGTCGTGGACTCCCCCGACCCCGGGGAGTTGTCGATCTACCAGCCGCTGCCGTTGGGTGTGACCGCGTCCGGGCAGGAGTGGACCGAGCACCTGCTGCGCACCCACTTCACCGTCATCGGGGCATCCCAGTCCGGTAAGAGCTCGTGCTTCTGGCAGTTCACCGATGTGCTGCGGCGCTGCCCCGAGCAGGAACTGGACGCGATCGACCTGACCGAGGGGCCGGCGTTCGGGGCGTCGAGGCGGGCGTTCCGCCAGCGGGCGTTCGACGAGGAGTCCGCGCTGCGGGTGCTCACCGAGGCGGTGGCGCTGTGCAAGACGCGCAACGCCGAGCTCAACCGGTTGGCCGAGGACGACGACACCCCCGACGACTACGACGAGAAGTGGCAGCCCACTCCGGCTGAGCCGCAGCGCACAGTCCTGATTGACGAGTTCGCGCGGGTCGCGGAGAACAAGGATCTGCTGCCGCTGGTGGAGTACCTGCTCCGGTATGGGGCGAAGGCGGCGGTGACGGTGGGCATCGCCGGGCAGGGCGCGACGTTGGCGGACTTCGGGACGAGCGTGGTCCGCGGCCAGGTGATGCTCAAGGTGATGTTCGCGTGTGGCCGCGATGACGTGCTGTGGCTGTTCGGGAAGGACGCCCGCAACTCCGGGTATCGCCCCGACCTGTTGGAGCCGGCGAATGGGGCGTCGATCAACGACGCCGGCAAGTGCTACGTCATGTCGTCGATGTCGCGCACTGCGGAGCCACGGCGGGCTTACCGGCTCGAGCAGGCTGAGGTGCGGCGCCGGGACCGCGAGCTCGGATCTCGAGACCGTGCCGACGTGATGACGATCGACGCGGTGGAGGTGCCCCCGGCGCTGGGCGCGGTGGAGGCGGCGTTCCGGGCTGCGGATGACCCGGAGCGGATGGCGACGAAGGAGCTTTTGGCGTGGCTGCGGGCCGGCGGTCTGGAGCTCGACGAGCAGGCGCTGGCCGATCGGCTGCGCCCGACGGGGTTGCGTCCGCGGGACAAGCGGTGGCGTCCGACGCCGGGCGCGAACGCGGTCCGCGGCTATTACTTGGCTGACGTTCAGGCTGCGATCCGGAGGCTGTCGTGATCGGCACGGGTGGCCGGCACGGGTGTTCACGGTCCCGGTCAGGCGGGGTGCACGGGGGGCTGCACGCGGGGTGCACGGTCCGGCACGTGCCGGCTGGCGTGCCGGGCTCGTGCCGGGGGGTGTGCCGACCGTGATGGCGAAGGGTCACAGTCTCGGCGGTCTCCTCGCAGGGGTGGGGTTCGTGGCGCTCATCCCGTCCGCGCCGCTACCGGTCCGCGGTCTCCTGGTGGTCGTCACCGGGGGCGCGGCGCTGCTTCCAGATCTCGACCATCCCGCAGCGACGGCGGCGAGGTCTCTCGGTCTGTTCACCAAGCTGATCGCCATCGGCGTGGACCGGGTGGCGGTCGCCGTGTATCACGCGACCCGGGCTCCGGGAGACCGCGCGGGGAGACACGGAGGTCACCGGCTGCTGACGCACACGGTGCCGTGGAACGTCTCCCTCGGCGGTCTCGTCGCAGTCCTCGGCATGGTCTCCCCGGTCGCCTCAGCGGTCGTGTGCGGTCTCCTCGCGGGCCTGCTGGGTCTCGGTCTCCGGGTCGCCGGGGTCGGTCTCGCGGTCTCCTCGGCTGTGGTCGCGTGGTGGCTGCTCAACCAGCATCCTGCCTGGTCATGGGGTGTGGCCGTCGCAGTCTCCTTGGGGGGTCTCGTGCACCTGGTGTGCGATGCGGTGACACCGTCCGGGGTTCCGCTGTTGTGGCCGCTGGTCTCCCGTGGGGAGAGGTGGCGGATGGTCCACACGCCGGTCACGTTCGACGCGGGAGGCGCCGAGGAGACGTTCCTGGTGACCCCGCTGATGCTGCTGGGTCTCGTCGCGACTGTGTCGTGGGTGACCGGTCTGCTGCCCGTGGTGGTCGCAGCGGTGTCTCGTGGAGGTGCTTGATGGTCCAGTCTCTTCCGTGGGCGTCCGGGAAGCGGAAGCCGCTCCCGAGGGCGAAGCCGAAGCGCAAGCGTCGCCGCAGGATGTCCCGCAAGGGGATGCTGACGACGATCGTGTGGGAGCTGTCGGCGCTCTGTTTCCTCGTCGTCGCGCTGATGCTCCAGGGGATCTTGTACGCGCTCGTGGCGGTGCTGATGGCACTCGTCGGGGCCATCGCGGCGTGGGCCGACACGGCCGGTGAGCCTGCTGTGCCGGCCCCGAGCAGGAAACCCGCCAAGACTGCGAATCCCCGGGGATCACGCAGGTCGGCGGCTGTCGTGACGTGCACGCGGACCGGGAAACCCACCGATGTGTGTGGCTGCCCGCAGAAGCATGTGATGACTACGAACGGAGAGCGGCGCTACAAGAAGCGGATCGGCGACACCTACGGCAGCGCCAAGGGTGGCCGGAAAGCGAAGGAGCCGCGGGTGCCGATGACGAAGAACGCGAAGCCGCAGCGGCAGGTGCCTGGCGAGACCATGCGAAGGGTCGTGTGATGTTCGGCTGGGTGCTGGTCGGGATCTTCGCGGTGCCCGCGCTGGGGCCGCTGCTCGTCGACGGCGCCCAGGAGGCGGCGACGTGGGTGTGGATGCACCGCCATGACCGGGTGCTCGAGCAGCGGCACCCGCTGGTGGCTGCGGAGCGTCCCGGCCGGGGCGAGGTGGAGGGCTTCACCGGCACCGTGGTCGACGGCGAGCTGGTGCCCTGATGTGGTGGTTCGTCGCCGGGTTCCTCGGGGTGGGTGCTTGGTCGGGGAGCCCGTGGGTGGGTGTGGCCGGTGGTGTCGTGGCCTACCTGGTGGCGGTGCAGTTCCATCCCTGGACGGGTTGCTGGCGCTGCGGGGAGAGCCCGAAGGACCGGGACGGGTCGGGCAGCAACTGGCGCTACTGCTGGGTGTGCGGCGGCAAGGGGCGACGCCGGCGGGTGTTCGCGAGGAGGGAGCGGTAGTGATCGAGGAGATCAGGTGCAGTCACAACCATCGGCTGGTGCGGTACGAGCCGACCGGTTGCGACGCCGGGCACGAGCACCGGCAGTACCGCTGCCCGATGCGGGTGGGGTCGCGCAGGTGCGGCGAGGTGATGACGGTGCCGCGAATGTCGGCGGCGTGCTCGAGGAGCTCGGCGTGACCGCCTCGAACCGTCACACCGGTGACGTGTTGGTGGAGATGTTGGTGGCGTCGCCGAGCATGCTGCGGAAGGTCCGGCAGGATCACCGCCCGGACGCGTCGGGTCACTGTCGTAGTTGCCGGGCGGGGGCTGACGGGTCGGGTCGGGTGATGCAGTGCAGCCTGTGGTTGGCGTCGGAGGCGGCGAAGCGGCTGCTGGCAGCGGAGTGAAGGACAAGAGCGCCTGGACGGTGAGCGGGCCGGTCAGGCGCTCTTGGGGTTCGGGACAAGCGAACGGCCCGACCGGTGAAAGTCGGGCCGTTCGTGTGGGGCGGATTGGGTTAGTAGTCCCGGCCGAGGCGGGCGAACGCGCGGTTGCAGTCGGGGCAGGCGCCGCCGGAGCGCACGGAGTGGCCGGAGCAGCCATCGACGCGGCAGGGGTTCGGGGCGGGCAGGCAGATCGGGCAGAGCCAGTCGTCGGCGCCGTAGTTGTAGGTGAGGTCTTCGTCCGCAAACACGAGGCGGCAGTCGCCGCACCACGTGTAGGGCACCTCGGCCCAGCCGCGACCCTTGGGGCCGACCAGGGCGAGTTCGACGGCGGGGATGGCGAGCAGGGCGGTGGCGGAGTGGGCGAGGGAAGCGGTGTGTGCCATGGGCCTAATTATGTGCCCAGCGCTGGGCATTGTCAAGGGCCAATCTCTAGGCCATACTGTGGCCATGAAGAGAGACCTACGTACCGCGCTACAGGCGGCGGGCGACGAGTTCAAGGCAGCTCGGGCCTCGATGGAGCAGACGCGCGCACACCTGCTGCCGTTGATGGTCGAGGCGCTGAAGGCCGGCGAGCTGAAGCAGCGGGAGGTCGTCGAGCTGTCCGGATACACCCGAGAGAGCGTGCGAAACCTCGCCCGCCTGAACGGGATAGTGCCCAAGTGAGCCGCAGAACCAGCCAGGAGGACGAGACCGATGAGCGACGACATGGAGCCGACACTCGCCGCGACCCGCGCCGCCGCCGAGTCGGTCCGCACCGCGAACCACGCCGCCTACCACGCGCCCCGCGGCGACACCGGCAACATCTACGACCGAACCGGCGCCCTGGTCGAGCTGCTGGGCAGCACCGAGCAGATCGCCCGGGTCCTCGGCCAGCACGCCGACCGACTCAAGGACGCCCCAGGCCTGTTCTCCGATGACGGCCGTCCCGACCCGGACACCTACGCCGAGCGCGCGGCCGCCCGGCTGCACTCCGCGTCCGTTGTCCTCGACGAGGCCGCGTCTCTGGTCAACGCCGCCTGGTCGGAGCTGTCACACCTGGGCGTGCGGCCAGACGCGCCGTGACCTCTGCTCCGTAGTGGAGCGAAGCGACTGCCCCCCGACCACCCGACCTGTCCCCCACTACCAAGGAGCCTGGAACCGATGAGTGAGGACCTTGTAGCGTTCCTGCGGGCACGACTCGACGAGGACGAGGCAATAGCCAAGGACGCCGCCATGCGCCGAGGACCTATGTGGTGCGTCGAGGAACAGCCCCCAGTCCAGTGGGGCGACGACCCGCGTGACGAGTTCGTCCTCGCTGGCGGTAAGCCCATCGTCGAGTCAGGCTCGGAGTACGGCGGCTTCCTCGTGGTTGAGCACATTGCCCGCCACGACCCGGCTCGCGTACTGGCCGCGGTAGAGGCGAAGCGGGGGATCATGGAGCAGGTGTTCCGGTACGAGGCGAAGATCGACGGCGAGTGGGCCTGCTGCCACAGTGCCGATGAGATCCGCGCCGGCTACTGCGCCGAGACGCCCGTCAACGAGATCGGGATCCTGCGCCTGCTCGCACTCCCCTACGCCGAACATCCGGACTACCGCCCGGAGTGGAAGCAGTGACCGCCCGCCAGTGGGCAGTCCTGATGCTCGGCCTCTGGGCGTCCTTCCTCGCCGCCGCGCTCACCCTCGACGGCACACCGCGCATCATCGTCGGGGCGTGCATCGCGCTCGGCTTCATCGCTTCCGCCGTGGAACGCTGGCGGAACTGGCGCCGGCTGATCCGCTAGTCCCTGAACGACAAAGAAGCCCCGCCCTCCCTGAGGAGGACGGGGCTTCGTCATGCAGACGGTCAGGCGGGGACGGGTGTGCCTGCGTGAGGTGAGGGGCGGGGCGTCGGTGTCTGTGAATGCGGCCCCGGCACCTGGACCGGAACGCCGCCGCTCTCACCGGGTGAGCCGTAAGCCTGGAGAACGTGAGGCCCAGGTGACGCAGACGGGAGCCCGGCGCTCTCGCCACGTACCACAGCGGCCGCACCGCCGTGGAGGGGATAGTGCACGGAATGCGACGTGTCCGTTGCTGTAGCTGTGGCGCGAGCGGTACTGGCCGTGACTGCGGCGACCTGGTTGGCCACCGTCGCCGCCGCCAGGGCCGCGCTGGTAATCGTGACGGTGCCCGCTCCAGCCGGCAGGACCGCTGACGCGGCGGCTGTGACAGCGGAGCTAGTCGCGGCTGCGGCTGCACCGGTGGCGGGATCGGACCGGGTGGCGCTAGCAGTCGCCGCCGAAGTGGCCGTCGA
>JAOPYH010000292.1 GCA_025964715.1 Streptosporangiaceae bacterium
ACGGTGACCATGGCCGCCGCCGCGGGCGGTCTGGCCGACGCAGGCGTGCGCCCGAGAGATGTCGACGGAGTGGTGGGGGCCCTCGGGCCCGAGGTGATCTACCAGTACCGCATGGGACCGGTCTGGCGTTCGCTGGCCTACGGCATCCCCGGCGTGCTGGACGGCGCCGCCGCGATCGCAGCGGGCCTGGCCTCCGTCGTCCTCGTCTGCGACGGCATGGCCGGCGCGTACGCCGACCACGGCTCGACCGCTCCCTGGACCCGGCCGGCCAACGAGTACACCGCACCGTTCGGGCTGTTCACCGCCGCGGAGTTCGCCCTCGTCGCCCGCCGGCACATGCACGTGTACGGCACCCGTCCCGAATCCCTCGCCCACGTGGCGGCCACCATCCGGAACAACGGATCGGTGCATCCCGGCGCCGTCTACCGCGGCCGCGGCCCGTTCACCTCGCAGGACATCCTGGACAGCCGCATGGTGGCCGACCCCTACCACCTCCTCGACTGCGCGACGACGTCCGAGGGTGGCTGCGCCCTCGTGCTGGCCCGGGGCGACATCGCCCGTGACCTGCCGCGTCGACCGGTGTGGATCCTCGGCGGCAACACCGACCGCTTCGGGCCGCAGTACGAGAAGCCACCGACCTTAGAGCTCGGTGGCCGGAAGCGCGCCGACCTGGTGAACGGCTGGGTGGGACGCCGCGCCGCGGAGCAGGCGTTCGCGAGCGCCGGGCTGCATCCCGAGGACGTCGACGTCTGCGAGTTCTACGACCCGTTCTCCTTCGAGATCATCCGGCAGTTCGAGGCCTTCGGGTTCTGCGGCGAGGGCGAGGGCGGGGACTTCGTCCTCGACGGCGTCATCGGCGAGGGCGGCCGCCACCCCGTGACCACCGACGGCGGGACCATGTCGTTCAGCCACAGCGGCTCCGCGCAGATGCTGCAGCGGGTAGCGCGAGCGGTCGAGCAGCTTCGGGGCACGTGCGCGAGCAGGCAGGCAAGCGGCGCCGAGGTCGCCATGTGCACGGGGACGGGGTCGGGGGCCATGGCCAACGACGTGCTGCTCCTCGGTGTGGAGCGACCGTGACGATGCTCGGGCCACAGCGCAACATCGCCGGGCTGCCGCCCATGACGGTGCTCTCCCGGCCGTTCTGGGAGGGGTGCGCCCGCGGGGAGCTACTGTTCCAGCGGTGTGCCGACTGCGGCGGCGCCACGCACACCCCGGCCGTGGTCTGCGCCTACTGCACCTCGGGTGCGCTGACCTGGGAGGCGAGCAGCGGACGCGGGCAGGTCTACAGCTGGACGACGGTCTGGCGACCGGTGACCCCGGAGTTCGACGCCCCGTACGTGGCGCTGATCGTGGAGCTCGAGGAGGGCTGGCACATGGTGTCGAACCTCGTCGGGTGTGAGCACGACGCGGTGTCGGTCGGTCAACCCGTGGAGGTCACGTTCGCGGAGTCCTGCGACGGCCGAGTGCTGCCGTACTTCCGCCCTCGTCCGGGCGGGTGAGGCCCTCCGGCACGGGCGGGCCGGTGATCCCCCAGTAGAGGACGTCGGTCATGGCGCGGCGGACGTCCTCGACGGGGATGTGCCAGTCCTCGAAACCGCGCTGGTGCGCCGCGACGTGCGCGAGCATCGAGACCAGGACGCCGGCGAGCGCCATGGCCTCCCCGCGGCCGGACCCACCGGCCGCCGCCCGGGCGTCCTCGATCACCCCGGCCAGCGCGCGGGTGACCGCGTTGAGCATGCGCACCCGCACCGCCCGCAGGCGGGCGTCACCCTCCTCCGTGAGCAGGTCGACCACCCGCAGGACCGGCTGGTGCTCGATCCAGAAGGTCAGGAAGCCGTCGACCACGGCCGCTGCGTTGGTCCACCCCTCCGCTCCGCGCCACCGCCGCCCGCTCCGCAACGCCGCCACGAGCGTCTCGTCGTCGGCCAGCGTCCCGGCCAGTGCGATGACGGCGTCCTCGATGCCGGCGAAGTACTGGTAGAAGGTGGCCGGCGAGGTCTCCGCGGCGCGGGCGACGTCGGTGACGGTGAGGGCCCGGTACGGCGTGCTGGCCAGCAGCGCGGTCACCGACTCGAGCAGCCGTCGGCGGGTCGCCGAGCCCCGGCGCCCGGGGACCCGCCTCCCGGGCTCCCGCGGGATCCCGACCGCCCCACCGGTCATGACGGGGCAACCGTCGCAGGCACGCGCTGCATCCTACGAGCGCGGTCCCCGCGGTGAGACATCCCGCGGGCCAGCCCGCTCAGCGGCCCGTGAAGGCCGGCGGCCTGCGATCGGCGAAGGCGCGCAGCCCCTCGGCGAAGTCCGATGAGCGCGAGTTCACCTCGATGGCCAGCGCCTCCTCGCGGAACGCCGCTTCCCGCGACTGGCTGAGGGACCTGTTGACCAGCGACTTCATCAGCGCGTAGGCCACCGTGGGTCCGTCCGCCAGGCGCCGGGCCCACTCGTGGACGACGCCGTCGAGCTCGGCACGGGGAACCGCCCGGTTGATCAGCCCCATCTCCGCCGCGCGAGTGGCCTCCAACGGCTCGGCGAGGAACATGAGCTCCTTGGTCCGGTGCCCCCCGATCAGCCTGGGGAGCAGATAGGCGCCGGCGCCGTCGGCCACCAGGCCGCGGCGGGCGAAGACCTCGATGAAGGTGGCGTCGTCCGCGGCGAGCACGAGGTCGCAGCAGAGCGCGAGATGCACCCCGATACCGGCGGCCGTGCCGTTCACCGCCGCGATCACCGGCTTGTCGCAGTCCAGGACGGCACTCATCAGGCGGTGCATGCCGTCGGCGATCAGCCTGGCGATCTCGCCGACGGCACGCCCAGCGCCGCCCGGCTCGGGCGGCGTGGCGCCGCTGTGCCGCAGATCGCCCCCGGTGCAGAAGTGCCGGTCCCCCGTGGCCGTCAGCACCACGACCCGCACCGCCGGATCGCCGCTGGCCCGCTGGAAGTGCGCGGTGAGCGAGTCCCGCTGCGGAGGCGAGATCGCGTTGCCCCGCTCAGGACGATCGATGGTCAGCCGCAGGACCCCGTCGCTGACCGTGCACCGGATCTGATCGTCCTCGACCACGTCCCAGACCGTACGCACCCGGCCCCCGGCCGAGCAATTGCTCGGCCGACCCCGGATCGGATCTGCGGAGCCGCCGGCGGAGCGTCAGCCGCCGCGCGGCCGCCGGCCGGATCCGGCGCCCGGGCGTCGGGACGTCGCGCCGGCG
>JAOPYH010000294.1 GCA_025964715.1 Streptosporangiaceae bacterium
TGGCCGCCGTCGGCATCGCCGCACTCGACCGGTCAAGGGCTCGCCGCTGACCCAAACCGAGTTCATGACGACCACCACCGCCCTGCCGAGCTGCGGCGGCTCCGGCAGGCCAACACACCCAACGGCGATGACATCGTGCGCAACTCCACGATCCCGACCTAGCGCTCCGAGGTCTTCACCACCGCCGACGACAACCAGCCGTCCGTGGAGATCCAGGTCTACCAGGGCGAGCGCGAGATCGCGGCGTACAACAAGAAGCTGGGCACGTTCCAGCTCACCGGCCTCCCGCCGGCCCCGCGCGGCCTTCCGCAGATCGAGGTCACCTTCGACATCGACGCCAACGGCATCGTGAACGTGTCGGCCAAGGACCTCGGCACCGGCAAGGAGCAGTCGATGGTCATCTCCGGCGGCTCGGCGCTGCCGAAGGACGACATCGACCGGATGATGCGCGAGGCCGAGGACTACGCCGACGAGGACCGCAAGCGCAAGGAGGAGGCCGAGGTCCGCAACCAGGCCGACACCCTCTCCTACTCCACCGAGAAGTTCATCCGGGATAACGGCGACAAGATCTCCGAGGACCTCAAGAAGGAGGTCGAGGAGGCCATCGCCGAGGTGAAGCAGCACCTCGAGGGCACCGACACCGACGCGATCCGGACCAGTGCGGAGAAGCTCGCCACGGTCAGCCAGAAGATGGGCGCCGAGATGTACGCCCAGACCCAGAGCGAAGGCGCCGAGGGCGACGCCGGCCCGGACGCCTCCGCGAAGGGCGCCACCCAGCAGGACGACGAGGTCGTCGACGCCGAGATCGTCGACGACGACAAGGACGTCAAGGGCGGTGCCGCGTGAGAGAGGCGGCGAGCCGGACGGAGGGGCTCGGAACCGGTGTTCCGAGCGCCTTCGTCCCGGCAGGCCCCTCTGCGCACCTGGGAGAGGAGGAGACGTGACGGAACGCCGACCGGAAGAGGAGCACCAGGGCCCGGTGATACGCGACAAGCGGCGCATCGACCCCAAGACCGGCAAGGTACGTGAGAAGGCGCCCGCCCCTGACGGGGCGCCGCCGGCCCCCGCGGCCGACAAGGTCCAGGCCGACAAGGTCGAGGCCGACAAGGCGGCCGAGGTGGCCGAGACGGCCAAGCTGAGGTCCCAGCTCGACGAGCGCACCCTCGATCTGCAGCGGCTGCAGGCGGAGTACTCCAACTACCGCAAGCGGGTGGAGCGCGACCGGGTGGCCGTGCGCGAGCAGGCGCTCGCCAACGTGCTGTCGGAGCTGCTGCCGGTGCTCGACGCCATCGGCCGCGCGAGCGACCACGACGAGCTGACCGGCGGCTTCAAGTCCGTCGCCGACACGCTCGAGTCGGCCGTGGGGAAGCTGGGCCTGGTGCGGTTCGGCGAGAAGGGCGAGACCTTCGACCCGACCGTGCACGAGGCGCTCATGCACTCCTACTCGGCCGAGGTCACCGAGCCGACCTGCGTGGACGTCCTGCAGCCCGGCTATCGGATCGGTGAGCGGATCATGCGTCCGGCACGAGTGGCGGTGGCAGAGCCGAGCGGCGACAGCGCCGCCGCGGCCCAGCCGGACGCCAGCGCCGCGCCGGGTGGCGACGCGGTCGCGGACACCGACCCACAGAAGTGAGCATGTCCGGGCAATCCCGACGGCCGGGATTGCCCGGACAATGACAGAGCGAGCTACGAAAAGAGAGGCGCCGTGAGCACCAAGGACTTCCTGGAGAAGGACTACTACAAGGTCCTCGGCGTCTCCAAGACCGCGACGCAGGACGAGATCAAGAAGTCCTACCGCAAGCTCGCGCGCAAGCACCACCCCGACACCAACAAGGGCGACACCGAATCCGAGGACCGGTTCAAGGAGATCTCGGAGGCCTACGACGTCCTGTCCGACGACAAGCGCCGCAAGGACTACGACGAGGCCCGCAAGTACGGCGCGGCCGGCTACCGCGCCCAGCCGGGCGGCGGCGGGTTCGGCTTCGACCTCGGTGATCTGTTCGGCCAGCAGCCCGGCCAGGCCGGCGGTGCCGGAGCCGGCGAGCGGATCGGTGACCTGTTCGGCGGCCTGTTCAACCGCGGCGCCACGACCCGGCAGACTGGCCGGCGCGCCAGGCGCGGCGCCGATGTCGAGTCCGAGGTGACGCTGTCGTTCGGCCAGGCGCTCGAGGGCATCACGATCCCGATCCGCCTGACCAGCGAGGCCGCGTGCGCGGGCT
This sequence comes from Streptosporangiaceae bacterium, assembly GCA_025964715.1. GTDB lineage: Bacteria > Actinomycetota > Actinomycetes > Streptosporangiales > Streptosporangiaceae > Actinomadura_C. The sequence goes on from JAOPYH010000294.1 coordinate 2,220, forward strand.
GCCGCGGCACCGGGGCCAAGGCCGGCACCGTGCCGCGGGTATGCCCCTCCTGTGAGGGGACCGGGCAGGAGAATCGCAACATGGGGAACTTCTCGTTCGCCGAACCGTGCCACGAGTGCCGCGGCCGCGGTCTGGTGGTCGACGACTCCTGCCCGATCTGCCACGGCAGCGGCCGCGCCACCGGCACCCGGACCATCCAGGCCCGCATCCCGGCCGGTGTGGCGGACGGTCAGAAGATCAGGGTCAAGGGCAAGGGCGCGCCCGGCGAGAACGGCGGCCAGGCCGGCGACCTGTACGTCAACGTGAAGGTCACGCCGCACAAGGTCTTCGGGCGCAGCGCCGACAACCTGACGATCACGGTTCCGATCACGTTCCCCGAGGCCGCGCTCGGGGCGGAGATCAAGGTCCCGACGCATCGCGGCCACCCGGTGACGCTGCGGATCCCGGCCGGCACGCCCAACGGCCGTACGTTCCGGGCCCGCGGACGCGGCGCATCCCGGCGCGACGGCACCAAGGGGGACCTGCTCGTCACGGTGGACGTGCAGGTGCCCCAGAAGCTCGACGAGACCATGCGGCAGGCGCTCGAGCAGCTGCGCGCCTCGGGAAGCGGCGACGACCTCCGTGGTGAGCTGGTCCAGCTCTCCCGGGAGGAGTGAGTGGCATGAACTTCGCAGACGACTCCCCGGTCTACGTCATCTCGGTAGCCGCCCAGCTGTCCGGGCTGCATCCGCAGACACTGCGGACCTATGACCGGATGGGACTCGTCTCACCGGGCCGTACGGCCGGACGCGGCCGCCGCTACTCGGTCCGCGACATCGAGATGTTGCGCGAGATTCAGCGGCTGTCCCAGGAGGAGGGCATCAACCTCGCCGGGATCAAGCACATCCTCGAACTCCAGCGCGACACCGCGCGGCTGGGCGACGAGGTCCTGCGGCTGCGTGCCCTCGTCGGCGACCTCGGCAACGAGCTCGAATCGACCCGCGCGGTGGCGGCGCGGCTGGCCCAGCTCCGGCACGAGCCGGGCACCGGCGGCGCGGATCTCGTGCCGATCCGGCAGGCCAGCGTCGTCCTGTGGCGGGAGCACAACCAAAGATCCTGAATCCCTCGTGCGTACCGACGCTTCGTGCGGGCGTGGAGTGCGGGCACGGAGCGCGGGCTCACGACGGGTGACCCGGGGAGGGGACAAGCGTGGACTACAAGCTGACGCAAAGGAGCCAGGAGGCGATCTCTGTCGCCGTACGGCGAGCGGCGACCGAGGGGAACCCGCAGGCCGAGCCCGTCCATCTCCTGGTGGCGTTGCTCGGCCAGGACGAGAGCATCGCCGGCCCGCTGCTGAAGGGCGTCGGCGCGGACCCGGGGACGCTGCGGCGCCGTGCGGAGGAGCTGCTCGCCGGGCTGCCCAAGGCCGCCGGTTCGACGGTCGCGGCACCCCAGTACTCCCGTCCGTGGCTCATCGCGCTCAACACGGCCGCCAACCGCGCCAAGCAGCTCGAGGACGAGTACGTCTCCACCGAGCACCTGCTGGTGGGCCTCGCCGACAACGAGCGCGATCCCGCCGGGGCGTTGCTCCGCGAGGCCGGCGCGACCCCGGACGCACTGCTGGAGGCGTTCGAAAAGGTCCGCGGCCACGGCCGGGTCACCTCCGAGAACCCCGAGGACACCTACCAGTCGCTTGAGAAATACGGCGTCGACCTCACCGACCAGGCTCGCGAGGGCAAGCTCGACCCGGTGATCGGCCGTGACGCCGAGGTCCGCCGGGTGATGCAGGTCCTCAGCCGCAGGACCAAGAACAACCCCGTCCTCATCGGCGAGCCCGGGGTCGGCAAGACCGCCGTGGTGGAGGGGCTCGCCCAGCGGATCGTCGCGGGCGACGTGCCAGAGTCACTGCGCAACAAGCGCCTGGTCTCGCTGGACCTCGCCGCCATGGTGGCGGGCGCCAAATACCGGGGTGAGTTCGAGGAGCGCCTCAAGGCCGTGCTGAACGAGATCAAGCAGAGCGACGGCAAGATCATCACCTTCATCGACGAGCTGCACACCGTCGTCGGAGCCGGTTCGGCCGGTGACTCGTCCCTGGACGCGGGCAACATGCTCAAGCCCATGCTGGCCCGGGGCGAGCTCCGCATGATCGGCGCGACGACGCTGGACGAATACCGCCAGCGCATCGAGAAGGACCCCGCCCTGGAGCGTCGGTTCCAGCAGATCTTCGTCGGTGAGCCGTCGGCCGAGGACACCATCGCGATCCTGCGCGGCCTGAAGGGCCGGTATGAGGCGCACCACCAGGTGCAGATCGCCGACGCCGCACTGGTCGCCGCCGCGACCCTGTCCGACCGCTACATCACCGCGCGCTTCCTGCCGGACAAAGCCATCGACCTCATCGACGAGGCCGCCTCACGCCTGCGTATGGAGATCGACTCCCGTCCGGTCGAGATCGACGAACTGCAGCGCAGGGTCGACCGGATGAAGATGGAGGAGCTCGCGCTGGACAAGGAGTCCGACGAGGCCTCCATGCAGCGGCTGGAGCGGCTCAAGACCGAACTGGCCGACAAACAGGAGCGGCTCAACGCCCTGGCCGCCCGCTGGGAGCACGAGAAGGCCGGGCTCAACCGGGTAGGCGAGCTGAAGAAGCAGCTCGACCGGCTGCACGTCCAGGAGGAGCTCGCGATCCGCGAGTTCGAGCGCACCGGCGACGAGAAGCACCGCCTGACGGCCTCGAAACTGCGCTATGAGGACATCCGCGGGCTGGAGTCCCAGATCGAGGAGGCCGCGCGCAAGGCCGACGAGCTGAAGGCCGACGCGATGGTCAAGCAGGAGGTCGGGCCCGATGACATCGCCGATGTGGTCGGCTCCTGGACCGGCATCCCCGCGGGCCGGCTGCTGGAGGGTGAAACCGCCAAGCTGCTGCGCATGGAGGAAGAGCTGGGCCGGCGTCTGATCGGCCAGCCGGCCGCGGTCCAGGCCGTGTCCGACGCGGTACGCAGGGCCCGCGCGGGCATCTCCGACCCCGACCGGCCCACCGGCTCGTTCCTGTTCCTCGGCCCGACCGGGGTCGGCAAGACCGAGCTTGCCAAGGCCCTCGCCGAGTTCCTGTTCGACGACGAGCGGGCCATCACCCGCATCGACATGAGCGAGTACGGGGAGAAGCACACAGTCGCGCGGCTGCTCGGCGCTCCCCCCGGCTACGTCGGCTATGAGGAGGGCGGCCAGCTCACCGAGGCCGTCCGGCGCCGCCCGTACGGCGTGGTGCTGCTGGACGAGGTCGAGAAGGCCCACCCCGAGGTCTTCGACATCCTGCTCCAGGTGCTGGACGACGGCCGGCTGACCGACGGCCAGGGGCGTACGGTCGATTTCCGCAACACCATCCTGATCATGACCTCGAACCTCGGCTCGCAGTTCCTGATCGACCCGGACATCGACGGCGACGCCAAGCGCGAGGCCGTGATGACGGCGGTGCGGGCCAGCTTCAAGCCGGAGTTCATCAACAGGCTCGACGCCACCATCGTCTTCGACCCGCTCGAGACCGAGCAGCTGAGCCAGATCGTCGACCTGCAGGTGGCCCGGCTGGCCAGGCGGCTCGCGGACCGGCGGCTGACGCTGACCGTCACGCCGGCCGCCCGCGAGTGGCTGGCCCTGTCCGGTTACAACCCGCTGTACGGTGCGCGGGAGCTGCGACGGCTCATCGAGACCAGGATCGGCGACCAGCTGGCCCGCGAGCTGCTCTCCGGGACGGTGCAGAACGGCGACGAGGTGGTCGTCGACTGCGACGTACAGGCCGACGCGCTGACCGTCGCGCCCGCGGAGCCCGCGGCGGTCAGCTTCCAGAAATAGGACCCGGCGACGTCCCGAAGTCCGTGGCGATCTGGGCGTTCGTCTCGGCCGAGT
>JAOPYH010000337.1 GCA_025964715.1 Streptosporangiaceae bacterium
CACCACGAGACACCGATTCCAGCAGCTGCAGGAGTACTTCCTGGAGCCTGCTACCCGGCCGCGTGAAGACCGCCGCGGCGCTGCGTCCGTCCATCCCCGGCCGCCGCTGAACCTGGGGATCGTCGAACACCTGCAGCAGTCCGTGCAGGAGCTGATCACCCACGGCCGGGCGGTCGCCCCCGAGGCCGGACCTGCTCCCCGCGGTGCCGACGTCTACGACTGGGTGCGCGCTCACGCCGAGCACTTGGCGCCGGAGCAGGCCGCGGTGAGCCGCGCCATCGTCTACCGCCAGGGCCTCGAGCACGCCATCGCCGCCGGAGACACCGACGTCATCCGCCAGGAGCCGTGCCCTTCCTGCGGGTGCTGGGGCGTGGCCTGGCACGGCGAGACCCGCCGCGCTCTGTGCATCAATAGGCGCTGCCTCACCGGCGGTGTCCCTTCCGCGTGGACGCTGGCGCAACTCGCTGAGCAGGCGGTGCGGAACGGCACCGACCGCCGTACCGGGACGGGCTGACAGCCCCGTGGGATCCCCGGAAGCGCCGTGAGATCAATCTCTTCACAGATTCTCCCCGGAGCGCTTTCAAAAACCACACAACTTTTCTAATGTAGGGGGGCAATCCTGTGTACCACCTGTCACTCCCGTGACAGTCGGTACACCGACCCTGACATCGAGCCCCCGACGCTGCGAACGCGGGCCCGCTCCGACGATGGGACCACCCCCGTGTTCAATCCGTCTTACCCGGCTCCGGCCAGCACCCCCCGACCCGACGACCTGGTCACGTACGAGCAGTTCACGCTGTTCATGGAGCCCAGTGGCCACACCCTGACGGTACGCACGGCGCAGCGGTGGGCGATTGAGGACCGTCTGCCGACCTGGCCGGATCCCGCTGATCCGCGACGGCGGCGCCAACTGGTGTCCGTTTCTGATCTGTTGGTCGCCCACCGCGACCGCCAGAGCTGACCTGGCAGTACTGCCGTCCCGCACCACTTGAAGGCCTCGCCTCGATTCCGGGCGGGGCCTTCGGCATGTCTGGGCCCCTCTCCTCTTACCTATTGCACGCGCCATAGCTTATCGGTAGAGTCGTAGAGCCGACACAGACACAGCCCCACAAACCTCCGGCCCGGCCACCGGTCGAACACCCGCACCCCGAGCGGCAGTAGCTCCCGGGACCGGGCCGGAATACCCATCCACGCACCGCGAAGGGAAGCCGGCATGCCCAGCACCACCCAACCGACCTCCCAGCAGGCCATCGCCACCCTCCGCGCCGACCACCCCGCGCTGCTCACCGTCGCCAACTACGAGTACAGCAACGCCCCGGTCAGCCTCCTGACGCCCAACACCTGGCGCGAGACGGTGGTCTGCGCCGTCCTGCACGACGCCCCCGAACTGCTGCCGCTCTGGCTGGTCTTCCTCGGCCTCACCGACACCGACATCGCCGTCGAGCACCTCACCGACCGCATCGCCGTCCACACGGCCAACGCCACCTGGAACGGCATCCGCATCTTCGTCTCCCTGTACCAGTACACCCCCTGACCAGCTCGCCCAGCCCCAATCCGCCCGTCTGCAACCGCGAAGGAGAACCACCGCCATGACCATCCTGACCATCAACCCGGTGAACACCGGCGGCGGCGAGAGCTTCGAGACCGGATACCTGGACGGCGAGCTCGCCGCAGAGACCGGCCTCAGCGCCCACCGCGCCACCGCCATCGCCGACATGGCCGAAGACCACGACCCGATGTACGCCACCGGCTACTACGAGGGCTTCTGGGCCCGCCACGCCGTCCAGACCGTCCTCGACCAGGTCCTCGCCCGGGACGAGATCACGGCATTCAACAACAGCAAGGCCAACCACCAGGCGGGAGCCTCTCTGTGAGCACCAAGTCCGCACGCCGCCGCCGCAACCAGCGCGCCGCCGCAGTCCGCACCCAGACCACCCCGAAGCCGCAGCGCACGGGCGTGAACCTCACCAAGCCCGCCACCGTGACCCCGCTGCGCTGCGGCGTGAATCTCACCAAGCCCCGCTGCGCCGAGCCCGCCAACTACCTGGCCCTCCGCGAAGCGGCCGCCGCCGCCACCCTCTACGCCGGAGCCCACCGCTTCCACGCCCCTTACAACACCTGGACCGGCATGGGCGACGGCACTGCCACCACCATCGTCGCCGACGGCACCCGCCTCCTCTACAACCCCGGCACCCCCGGCGGCTCAGCTGCCCATCTGGTCGCGTGGCGCCAGTGCCAGCACGACCAGTGGCACACGCAGTACGTCATCCACCCCGACCAGGTGGACCGCTTCCGCAACGACACCGCCCGCTGCCGACAGCACACCACCACCATCCAAGGCCGGGCCGTCCTCACCCTCCACAACAAGCCCCGGGAGTACGCCAGTGCCTGAGCTCACCGAAGAGCAGCGCGCAGCCCGCCGGCAGCAGGCCCGCGACGCCATCGAACAGGGACTCCGCGACTCCCACCACATCTGGCACCAGACGCCGTCACGCCTGGACTGGGCAGCCGACTGTGCGCTGGACGCCCTCGGTGACCTAGCAGCCGAGATCCTCGTCGACGGCACCATGATGCGGTCGCTGACCATGAAGGACGGCGTCGCCACCCTCGAGCTGGAGCCCGCCAGCGAGATCCTGACGATCTTCGT
>JAOPYH010000338.1 GCA_025964715.1 Streptosporangiaceae bacterium
TGGATCGGCTACTTCCGCGCCCCCTGGGTCGCGCTGTCCGACATCGAGGTGCGGCTGGTCCGCATCCAGGCCGGTGTGGAGCAGCTCCCGCTGCTGCTGGGCGCGATGGAGACACGCATGACCGCCCAGCCCGACGCGCCGACAGCCGAACCCGGCGTCGAGCCGCCCCTGTAGACCGCCGCCGCCCCGTGCGACCTCGTCCGCTCCCCCGGGGCGGCGGCACCCCCCGCGGTACCTAGAGCGAGTCGTCGTGCTCGCCGTCTAGCACATCGCGGATGTAGGCCAGACGTCGCTGCATCAGATCGGCCTCAGCCTCCGCCTTTCCCGCACGGATCAGAGCCTCGGACAGCTGCGCAGTGAGGTCGGCATCAGCCTTCCGTCTCTGCGCCGTGAGAACAGCAGACGCCGCCTCAGCGGGCAGGCCGCAGTCGGGGCACGGCCTGTCGTCCAGGTACGCCGTGAGAGTGCTCGACGTGTGAACGCCACAGCTTGGGCACGTCATCTTCTCGCTCACCCGCAGATCGTCCCACGTCACGGAGGTCATCCATGGGGGAGTGGTTCCCAATCCCCGACCCGCCCTACTGGCGATACGACGACCAGGCGCCCGATGCGGATCCGTCCGTGACGTCGATGCTGCCTGTGTACGCCGCGGGTGACGTCGCCCCTGTCATAGCCGCGGGTAGCGCCGAGCCGCCCGACGGGGACGCCCAGTCCGACGCCTACCGCGGCATGACCGCCGACGACATCGTCCCGGACAGCGAGATCGCCGCCTACGCCGCGCACATCCACCAGGCCCTACCGGAGGCTGCGCACCCCGCGAGCCACCTCCTGCTCCCCGAGGACTACGAGCGCGAGCAGTGGGACACCGGCCGCGAGGACCCCCGCTGATGGCTATCTACGTTCCCTGGCTCGCCGACGCCGCCCGCCTCACCGGCTACCCGGTCGTCGAGCTCGCAGGGTGGCGCGAACGCGGCCACGGTGGCATGACCTCCGTCGAGGGTGTCGTCTGCCACCACACAGCAGGCCCGAAGACGGGGGAGTACCCGTCCCTCGCGGTGGTCCGTGACGGACGGGCCGGGCTCGCCGGGCCGCTCGCGAACTTCGGGCTCGGCCGCTCCGGCACCGTCTACGTCAACGCTGCCGGTACGGCATGGCACGCGGGCGCGTCGGCGTGGGCCGGGATGACGGACCTCAACAGCCGGTTCCTCGGGATCGAAGCCGAGGACGACGGCGACGGCGTGTGGACGGCAGCGCAGCTCGACGCCTACCCGCGGCTGTGTGCCGCCCTCTGCCACTACATGCGTCGCGACGCCTCCCGGGTGTGCGCGCACCGCGAGTGCGCCACCCCCGCCGGCCGCAAGCCCGACCCGACCGGAATCGACATGGGCGCCTTCCGGGCCCGGGTCGGCCAGCTGCTCGCTAACCCGCTCCAGCTCATCCCCCGCGGCGCTCCCTTGGAGGACAACATGCCGACTGCCCGTGAGATCGCCGACGCGATCCTCGACACCCCCATCACCCGCCAAGGCGACCTGCTGCCCCCCGGCCCGAAGACGACGACGACGCTGCGCAACGAGATTGCGTACATGACCAACGAGTCGTATCGGGTCGCGAACGTCGCCGGGCAGGTCGCTGAACTGGCCCGGCTTGTTCACGCAGGCGGGGTCGACCCGGCGGTTGTGCAGGCCGCTGTGACCGCCGCGCTCGGTGGCGGGTTGGACATCACCGGTACCGCGGTGCCCAAGAAGACATGAGCGTCTGGACTTACCCGGTGCTCGCAGGGCTCGACGGTAAGCCGATCGTCGTCGCCGGCTGCGACCTGGCCGACGACTTCATCGCCGCTGGCCACGGCGTCCGATACCCGGCCTGAGCCGGCCCGTTTCCTCTGAAGGGACCCCAATCATGGGAACCACCATCTCGCTCGCGCAGTGGCTCAACTCCGGGATCAACGTGCTGCTGCCGATCCTGGTCGCCGTCCTCACCTCGCGTGTCGCCGATGGCGCAGTCAAGGCGCTTGTGCTGCTGCTGCTGTCCGCGGTCTCCGGCTACCTCGTGTCTTGGCTGTCTGCGCTGGACAGCGGGCTCGCGTTCGACTTCTCGCAGGCGTCGTTCACCGCGGTCCTCGGGTTCGTCGTCGCCGTCGCCGCGCACTTCGGGGTGTGGAAGCCGGGCGGCGTGACCGGTTCGGGTGGCGCGGTGCAGAGCGCGATGCCCGGTGGCATCGGCGGCCGGCACTCCGCCGTCTGAGCGTGGATCGTCTGCTCGCCGTCTACCTCACCCCGTGGTGGGCGGCCACCGCCCTCACGGCCTGGTGTGTGGGCCGCTGTCTCTACGGCCCCATCGAAAGGTGTAACTGATGACCGGTCCGCTGTTTCCCGGGAACTACTCCACAATCTGGATTCGCGGCCGGTTCATCACCATGGACGGCCAGCCTGTCCGCGGGAAGCTGAGCCTGTTCCCGACGGTCACCGGCGGTGCGCTCGTCAACCGCAGCCAGAAGCTGATCATGTCGTCGGCCCTGTTCAGCGCCGACACCGGCAACGACGGTTACGTCGCGGTGCAGGTCCCGGCGACGAACGACCCCGACCTCACTCCGGTGAACTTCACCTATTCGGTGACCACCCCGATCGGGCAGATGTTTTCGATCGTCGTCCCCTACGACACCGCGCCCCTGAATTCGGTCGGGGATCCGCTGCACGGCCAGCCCGTCATCGAGCTGATCGACATGGTCCCGGTCGGCTCGTCCGGCGGCGTCGGCCAGCTGCTGCGCGGCATCGGGATCCAGTCCATGGTCGACAACGGGGCCGGCGGGCTCCTGATCACCTACTCCGACGGCTCCACCACGACGATCGCGATGCCCGCCACGGTCGCCGGCC
>JAOPYH010000342.1 GCA_025964715.1 Streptosporangiaceae bacterium
CAGGAGTTCGGTGGTCGCCGGCCGGTCAACCCGGACTCCCCCGCACAGCTCGTGAAGGCGTTCGCCGCCGAGGGCGTGATGATCCCGTCGACCCGGTCACACGTGCTCGCCGACATCGAGCATCCCGCGGTGCCGTGGCTACTCGAATACAAGGAGCTCGCGAGGCTCTACACGGCGCACGGCTGGTCCTGGCTCGACACCTGGGTGCGGGAGGGGCGCTTTCGTCCCGAGTACGTCGTCGGCGGTGTCGTCTACGGGCGCTGGGCGACCCGGGGCGGCGGCGCGTTGCAGATCCCGAAGGTGCTGCGGCGCGCCGTCGTGGCCGATCCGGGCTGGGTCCTGGTGGTCGCGGACGCGGCGCAGCTGGAACCGCGCGTGCTGGCGGCGCTCGCCGGGGACCGGGCGTTCGCCACGGCCGCGGCCCACGGTGACCTCTACGCCGCGCTCGCTGGAGCGTTCGCCGGTGCCCCGGCGACGCGCCCGCAGGCCCGTGACGGTGCCGTCCCCAGTCCGCGGGACAAGGCCAAGATCGCTCTGCTGTCCGCGATGTACGGGGGTGGCACCGGCGAGGCGGTGCAGCTCCTCGGCGTCCTCCGGCGCCGCTTCCCGGCCGCCTACGGCTATGTGGAGGCCGCGGCGCGGGACGGGGAGGCGGGGCGGATCGTCCGGTCCAGGCTGGGCCGCACCTGCCCGCCCCCCTCGGCGGCCTGGCGTGACCTGGCCACCGCGGATCCCGGCGAGGGGCCACCCGGCCGCCAGGGCTCGGCGGTGCGCGGTCGGGGCCGTTTCACCCGCAACTTCGTGGTGCAGGCCAGCGCCGCGGACTGGGCGCTCGCGCTCCTCGCGGCCCTGCGCCGGCGCCTGAACGAGTCAGGGGATCCGCCGGTCCGCGAAGACCTGCCAGATGAGGGTGGAGCGGCCGACGGCCGGCCGGAGCTGGTGTTCTTCCAGCACGACGAGGTGATCGTGCACGCTCCGCGGGAACAGGCCGACGCGGTGGTGGAGGCGGTCCGGGCCAGCGCCGAGGAGGCGGGCCGGCTGCTCTTCGGCCGGACACCCGTGCGGTTCCCCATGGAGGTCGCGGTGGTCGACTGCTACGCCGACGCGAAATGACCGCTGCGGGCGGGCCCGAGGCGCCGGGGACTCAGCCGGCGGTGTTCGCCGGCCGGGCCCCGCGCACGAGCCGGCCGACCTCGGCCCGCAGGTGCACGAAGCCGGGTTGTTCACGGGTGGCGATCTGGTCGCGTGGCGACGGGAGGTCGATGGGCAGATCCGCGACGATGCGCCCGGGGGAGGGGCTCATCACCACGACCCGGTCGCCGACATAGACGCTCTCGTCGATGTCGTGGGTGACGAGCAGGATCGTCATCTCGTTGAGACCGCGGACCTTGAGCACGAGATCCTCGAGGTCCTCCCGGGTCTGTGCGTCGACAGATCCGAACGGCTCGTCCATGAGGAGGAGCGACGGGCGGTAGGCCAGCGCGCGGGCGATGGCGACCCGCTGCTGCATCCCGCCGGACAGCTGCCAGGGATACTTGTCGCTCGCGCCGTCGAGGCCTACGGCGTCGAGGGCCTCCAGAGCCGCCTCCCGCCGCGCCGTGCGGTCGAGCCCGCGCCGCCGCAGGGGGAACATGACGTTGCCACGTACCGACATCCAGGGCAGCAGCGACCGGGAGTAGTCCTGGAACACGACAGCGAGGTTGTCGGGCACCCCGGTCGCCGGGACGCCGTCGAGGAGGATCTCGCCGGAGGTCGGCTGGACCAGCCCGGCGATGGCGCGCAGCAGAGTGGACTTGCCGCATCCGGAGGTGCCGACGATGCTCACCAGTTCGCCGCCGCCGACCTTCAGGCTCACGTCGTGGAGGGCCACGTGCTCGCCGGACCCGCCGCCGTACACATGGCTCAGCCTTACGACTTCTAGCACGATAACAATTCCGTCCGTTCTAGGCCCGATAAGGCATGGTACAGCGACGTGCCCAAGTCATACCCCCGCACCGAGCCGAGTAATACCTACATGTGATAAACGCCCGGAACGTGGCGCAGAGTCCGATTTCCTGTGCGCTGGTTTACCACGGATGTGATGATCGCTACCATTCGTCCCGCGCAGAGTATTGACGTCCAGGCAGTGCCCCGCGCGGAAGCAGAGCCCGTGGCCCTGGGTGATGAAGCCTTCTCAGGGTGAGTCTATTGAGGAGTTTCATGAAACTTCGCAGGACATCCGTTGCGGTCGCCACCGTGCTTGCGCTATCAGTGCTGTCCGCCTGTGGGACCTCTGATCCCGGGACAGCCAAGAACGGTCTCGAAAAGGCGGAAATCAAGGTGGGAGTTCTGCCCATCGTCGATGACGCCCCCCTCTACCTCGCTCTGAAGAACAAATATTTCGAGGCCGAGGGCCTCAAGGTGACGCCCGTCTTCCTGGCGAATGGCGTGGAAGCGATCGGGAGGCTTCAGTCCGGTGGCGTCGACCTGGCCTGGAGCAGCTATCCCGGCGTCATAAACTCGGTGGCCAAGGGCCTCAAGCTCCGGGTCGCGGTCGACGGCTATGCCACGAAGCCGCACCTGTTCTCGGTGATGGCGCTCCCGGGCTCCGGTCTGACGAAACCGGCGGACCTGGCGGGTAAGAAGATCGCCGTCAACGGGCTGAAGGGTCTCGGGCCCCTGCTCACCAGCTCGGCGCTCAAGACGGCGGGCGTCGACCCGAGGACGGTGACGCTCATCGAGCTGCCGTTCGCCAACATGCCCGCGGCCCTGCAGAACAAGTCCGTCGACGCCGCATGGGTCACGGAGCCGTTCCGGTCCCAGTCACAGCAGAAACTCGGCGTCGTTGAGATCATGGACACCGCCACGGGTCCAACGGAGAGCCTGCCGGTCGCCGGATTCGTGACCACGGAGTCCTTCGCAGGCAAGAGCCCGAAGACCCTCGCCGCCTTCCGGCGCGCGATGATGAAGGCCCAGACACTCGCCGCCGACCGCAGCCAGGTGGAGCAGGTCCTGCCGACCTACATCAAGACGATCACACCGGAGCTCGCCTCCACCATCACCATGGGGTCCTACCCGACCGGGTCGAACCAGGTCCGCCTGCAGCGGGTCGCGGACCTGATGCTGCAGTCCGGGCAGCTCGACAAGCCGTTCGACGTCCGCCCCATGCTGCAGAAGTAGGTGACGGAGCCACCAGTGGTCGAACCCACCGTGCCGACTGTGAATGCCCCGGCCGCCGGCCCGGGCGGCCATCGCAGGACCGGACCGGGCAGGGACCGGTTCCGGCCGCCACGGCCCCGCCGCGGGACGTTCACCCGCGGGCTGACCGGAGTGCTCGCCTTCCTGCTCATCGGTGAGGTCGTGGGCAGAGCCGGCATCGTCGAACGGGCCTTCCTGCCGCCGACCTCCACCGTGCTCGGCCGCGCCCTCGGGCTGCTGACCGATGGCGGTTTCCTGCAGGACATCGCCGCGACCCTGCTCGGGTGGGGCTCCGGGCTGTTGATCGCGGCGGCCATCGCGGTGCCCCTGGGGCTGGCCCTCGGCAGCCTGCCGTTCGTCAACTCCGCGGTCAGGGTGCTCATCGAGTTCCTGCGCCCGATCCCGGGTGTCGCGCTCATCCCGCTCGCGCTCCTGCTGATCCCGGACCAGGCGCAGATGGTTCGCTTCGTCGTGGCCTATGCCGCCATTTGGCCGATCATGGTGAACACGGTCTACGCGGTGGGAGACGTCGATCCGGTGGCCCGGGACATGGCTCGGTGCTTCGGACTCGGCGGTTTCGCGGTGCTGACCCGCGTGGCACTTCCCAGCGTCGCGCCGTTCATCGCCACCGGCGTGCGGCTGGCCTCCTCGATCGCGCTCATCGTCACGATAGCCACCGAACTCCTCGCGGGCGGCGGTGAACATGGCATCGGCATGTTCGTGATCCAGGCCAGCGGCGGCATCGGCACGGCCGACGTCGTCTTCGCGGCGGTCGGGATAGCCGGCGTGCTCGGCTTCCTCCTGGACGTGATCATGCGATCCGCTGAGCAGAGGCTGTTTCGATGGCACTTCGCGCGTCAGGGTGTGGCGGCGTGATCGGGCCGGGGTGGCGTACGCGGGCCAGGTCAGGCCTGGCAGCCATCGGCCTGCGCTGGCTGGTGTTCGCGGGGGCGGTGGCGGGGTGGCAGCTGGCCACCCGGTTCGTCCCCGAGGAGCGGAAGATGTTCTTCCCGCCGCCGTCGGCCATCGCGGCGCGGATGGCGCAGATGTGGTTCTCCGGCTCCGCGGACCACGCCTTCCTCACCGAGCAGGCGATCGGGAACGTCCTTCCCAGCCTCGGCCGGCTCCTGCTCGGCTGGAGCCTCGCCGCCGTGTCCGGCGTCGCGCTGGGCGTGCTGCTCGGCCGGTCCCAGCGTGCTCTGGACTATGCCGATCCGCTGATCCAGTTCTTCCGGGCCATTCCGCCGCCGGCCGCGATCCCCGTGTTCATCGTGCTGTTCAAGCTCGGGGACGCGATGCGGGTCAGCGTCATCGTCTTCGGGGTCATCTGGCCCATCGTGCTCAACGCGATCGAGGGTGCCCGGTCGGTCGAGTCCGTGCAGCTGGACACGGCGCGGGTGTTCAGGCTGACCCGGGCCGAACGGCTGCTGCGCATCGTCCTGCCCGCCGCGGCACCGAAGATCTTCGCCGGCTTGCGGATCAGCCTGTCGATGTCGCTCATCCTCATGGTGGTCTCGGAGATGATCGGAAGCACCGATGGGATCGGTTTCATGCTCAACGAGGCGAAGTCGTCCTTCATGCTGCCGGACATGTGGGCCTGCATCGCGTTGCTGGGCATCCTCGGCTACGGCTTCAACGCGGCGTTCCTCTGGATCGAGCGCCACCTGCTCGCCTGGCACCGCGGGCTGCGCGGCGTCGCCGATTAACGGTCCCGCCCGGCCCCGGCCAGACGAGCGTGGTGATCAGATGACGTAGGACTCCAGGGTCTCCGCCGCGAACAGGTCCGCCGGGTCGAGCAGGCGCTCGGCCAGCCCCTGCTCGTGGGAGTACCGCAGGAAGGTCCGCAGGGTGACCTCATTGGCGGCCAGACCGTAGGACCAGAAGTCCTCGCCCATCAGGTTGCGGGTGCGCTCGACCTCGTCGTAGAGCCAGGGCAGCATGTAGCGCGCTGCCGCCGTCTCACCCATGCGCTCGGAGGTCTGGGCCCGCGCCGTCTCGAACGCGTCGTAGAGGGACCTGGCCACCCACGGACGGGCCTCGTACAGTTCCCGGCGCAGTGCCACCACATGCATGATCGGGAAGATGCCGGTCTCGGCGAAGTACTCCTGCTCCACCGTGCGCGGATCCGGGAAGAGCCTGCGGACCTCCGGCCTCCCCTCGGTGAACGGCCGTGGCGTCCGGGGGCTGTAGAGCGCGTCGATCTCGCCGGTGACGAGCATGTCGGCCAGGGTCCGGTCCGCGGGGATCGGCTCCACCTCGATGCCGGGCGGCAGGTCCAGGCGGACCTTCTCGACCCGGCCCGGGCTGTGGACGCCGCCCGTGCGGTAGCGGACCGCGCCGGTGGGGACCTCATGCCGGTCGGCCAGGATGCCACGGATCCAGACGGCCGCGGTGACCTGATACTCCGGCACGCCGACGACCCGGCCGGCCAGGTCGGCCGGCTTCTCGATGCCGCTGCTGGCGTTCACATAGATGCCGTTGTGGCGGAAAGACCGCGAGGGGAACACCGGAATCGCGATGAAGGGCGCGTCTCTGAAGAGCGTCAGAACGTAGGACGACAGGGACATCTCGGCCGCGTCGAACTCGTGGAAGCGCGCCATCCGGAAGAAGGTCTCCTCCACCGGCAGCGAGAGGTAGGTCAGGTCCACCCCTTCCGGCTGGACGCGCCCGTCGCGAAGCGGCTCGGTCCGGTCATAGTCCCAGCAGGCGAGGGAGAGGGGCAGTCTTCTGCTCACTGGTCGCTCCTTCGGGTGTGGTCCGGGCGGATAGCGCCGCAGCCTAGCCGCCTCATTACTCCAAGATCATCAAACCACGTGTCAAATCGGCAAAAGGTGGATGAATTGGGATATCAAGGGTGATGAGTGATTAGGTGAGGGTTACGTGGGCTATGGGGTCTGTGATGTGGTTGGCCCCACTGGTGACCTTGTGCTGCAATACTCACCTTGACCCGGCCGGGCGGCAGAGTTGCGGCCGTGAGCAGTGGCTCCACGCTCCAGGAAGATCCGGTGAGAGGTAGCGGAGGGCAGTGCGGACAGCGACGGAAAATGACCGGGATTCGGGTCCAGTCCTCGTGCTGCCTCCGAACGGCCGTAACGCGACGGCGGCGCACCGCTCTCGGTGGAGGAGGCTGCGGCTCCGCAACTGGCGGGTGCCCGTCCGGCTCGTCGCGCTCATCGCCATCCCCACCACTGTGGCCGTCCTCCTCGGCGGGCTGCGGGTGTCCGCCGCCCTGGACAACACGACCGTGTACACCCGGGCGCAACAGCTGGCCACGTTCGGGGACAAGGTCGGCGTGCTCACGCACCAGCTGGAGGCGGAGCGGGACGTGACAGCGGTCAGCGTGGCGTCGCGGTCACGCGACAGCACGGACCTGCGCCAGCGACGGACTGCCGTGGACGTCGCCTCCCGTGCGGTCCGCGCGGCCGCCGCCGGTGTGGACCCCGCACAGTCCCCGATCGCCCGAGCCAAGGTCCACGACGTCCTCAACCGCCTGGACAAGCTCGAGGCGCTGCGGCACGTCAGCACCCGGACCAGGATCCCCGCCGCCGCGGTGATCGACGCGTACGGCCAGTTCATCGCCGACCTCATCGGCGTGACCGACCTGATCGCGCAGGGCAGCTCCAACGCGGAGCTCGCCGCGACGACCCGGACGCTGGGGGCGCTCGCCCGGGCGAAGGAGGACTCCTCCCGCGAGCGTGCGCTCCTCGGCGTGGCCCTGCAGACCGGCGGGTTCCAGGGCAGCGGTTTCGCGGACCTGGAGGGTGCGCGCGCCCAGCGCGACAGCGAGCTCGCGGCCTTCCGGTCCTCTGCCACCCCCGGCCAGCTACAGCAGTACGACGACACGGTCACCGGCCCGCAGATCGACCGGGCCGAGTTGACGCGGGCACGCGCCGTGGACCTCGGCGACAAGTCCCCGGACCTCTCCCTCCGCCGGCTGCCCCGCGCCGAGGCCGCGAGATGGTTCGAGGACATGACGGTCCGGCTGGACCGGATGCGCACCGTCGAGGATTCGCTGGTCAATTCCGTCATCGAGCAGAGCGGGGTGCTGAAGGACAACGCTCAGCGCGCGGCCGTCATCGACGGCGTTCTGCTCCTGCTCGTACTCGCCTTCGTACTCGGGTCCACCGTGATCGTCGCCCGATCGCTGGTGCGGCCCCTGCGCCGGCTTCGCCTGGGAGCCCTCGAGGTGGCCGGCGACAGGCTTCCCGACCTGGTCCGCCGGCTGAACGAGCCCGTGACCGCCGGCGTGAGCCTTGAGATCGAGCCCATCGACGTGCACACCACGGACGAGATCGGTGAGGTGGCCCGGTCCTTCGACGAGGTCCATCGTGAGGCCGTACGGCTCGCCTCCAACGAGGCGATGCTCCGGGGCAACATCAACGCGATGTTCGTGAACCTGTCGCGGCGAAGCCAGTCCCTCATCGAGCGGCAGCTGCGCCTCATCGACGAACTGGAGCAGGGAGAACAGGACGACAAGCGCCTGGCCAGCCTGTTCCGGCTCGACCACCTGGCCACGCGCATGCGGCGCAACTGCGAGAACCTGCTCGTCCTCGGGGGGCAGGAACAGGTGCGACGCTGGAACGAGCCGATCCCCCTGGTCGACATCGTGCGGGCCTCGCTCTCCGAGGTGGAGCAGTACGACCGGATCGGCGTGCGGGTCCAGAGCGAGATAGCCATCACCGGCCCGGTGGTGAACGACCTCATCCACCTGCTGGCCGAGCTGGTCGAGAACGCGACGGTCTTCTCGCCGGGGCACACCAAGGTGGCGATCTCCGGCCACATGCTGAGCGGCGGGGGCGCCATGTTGCAGGTCACCGACGACGGGGTCGGCATGACGGCCGAGGAGCTCGAGGACGCCAACTGGCGGCTGGCCAACCCGCCGGTCCTGGACCCTTCGGTAGCACGCCGCATGGGACTGTTCGTGGTCGGCCGGCTCGCCGGGCGGCACGGGATCCGCGTAGAACTCCGCGCCGCCCTCTCCGGCGGGGTCACCGCCTTCGCGCTGCTGCCGGCCCGCATGGTCGCCGTCGAGGACACGCATGGCACGGGCCGCCCGGCGGTCCGGCCGGACGAACCGGAGCGGCCGGCGGAGGACCCCGCGCGCTCCCGCACGGCCCCGCAGCACGTCCCGGGTGGGCACACCGGCCCGCAGCCGGTCATCAGCGGGCATCCCGCGCCCGAGCCGGAATCGGTCCCGTACGACGACGAGGGCTTCGGATGGCATACCGGGCCGCAGCCGGTCATAGGCACGCACACAGGGCCACAGCCCGTCCTCCGCGGGAACACGGGGCCACAGCCCGCCGCAGGCTGGGAGACGGGGCCGGAGCCCCTTGCCCGTGAGGACACGGGGCCGCGGCCCGTCGCGGGCGGCCAGACCGGTCCACAGCCCGTGATCGGCCAGACCGGCCCACAGCCGGTCGCTCCCGCCGGACGCGACCACCCGGCGGCGCCCCCGGCCGACGCGCTGTCCGGGGAGGACGGACCTCGCCCCGCCGAGCCCTCGAGGCGACCCGGCCGAACACCCCAGGAGCGGTCGCCGATCTTCGATGCGATGGAGTCGGAGTGGTTTCAGCGCCGCACGGCACCGTCGTCCCCCGAAGGTGTTCCGCAGGCCTGGAGCTCTCCGGCGGACGAGGGCTGGCAGGCGGCCGAGATCGTGCGCCAGCCCTCGTCTGGGGGACGGACCGCCGCGGGCCTGCCCAAGCGGGTGCCCGGGACGAACCGCGTTCCCGGAGCCGTCCGGGCCGGCGCCGACCTGCGGGGGAAGGCACCTGTGGGTGCGCAGGGTCCGCCGCCGCCTCAACCACAATCGGCCGATACGATCCGAAACCGCTTTGCCAGCTTGCAGCAGGGTGCGCACCTCG
Organism: Streptosporangiaceae bacterium; assembly: GCA_025964715.1. Taxonomy (GTDB): domain Bacteria; phylum Actinomycetota; class Actinomycetes; order Streptosporangiales; family Streptosporangiaceae; genus Actinomadura_C. The sequence goes on from JAOPYH010000342.1 coordinate 9,042, forward strand.
GGAGGGCGCACACCCAATCCGAGGGTTCGAGCAGGACAGGAGAAACACCTTGAGGGATCCGAACCGCCAGGACTTGAGTTGGCTGGTGACGAACTTCGTCAGCAGGGTTCCGAAGGTGGCACACGCGGTGGTCGTGTCCTCCGACGGACTTCCGCTGGCGTTCTCCGACGGGTTCCCGGCCGAGCGCGCCGACCAGCTCTCGGCCATCGCCTCGGGATTGACGAGCCTGACGCACGGTGCCGCTCAGATCTTCGACGCCGGGCGGGTCAGCCAGACGGTCGTCGAGATGGAGCGCGGGCTGCTGTTCGTGATGTCGATCAGCAACGGCTCGGTGTTCGCGGTCCTGGCGGCCCCGGAATGCGACCTGGGCCTGGTCGCGTACGAGATGACCCTGCTGGTGGAGCGCGTGGGCCGGGTGTTGACCCCGGCCTTGCGTACCGAGCTGGGAGCCGGGCCACTTCACTAGCGTGACCGCGCTGCTGGAGACCTTGACGGACGCTGACGAAAGGGCACCGTGGTGGACCACGGCAGGCAGTTCGGCGCCGGGTTCGGCGGCATACCCGGCCGGCCCGAGGACACGCCGCCGAGGCACCAGTCCTTGGCCGAGACAGGTGATCCGCGATCCATGGTTCGCCCGTACGCGGTCACCGGGGGCCGTACGCGCCCGCGGTACGAGCTGGCGCTGGAGGCCCTGGTCTCGGCCGCGCCGTATCCGCCGCGGGACATCACCACGCTGACCCCCGAGTACAAGGCCATCATCGACCTCTGCCGGGCCTGGCGCTCGGTGGCCGAGATCTCGGCTCTGCTGCGGCTCCCGCTCGGAGTCGCACGCATCCTCATCGCGGACATGGCATACGAGGGGCTGGTGCGGTTGCACCAATCCCGTGCCACCGAGGAGAAACCGGATCTGCGCTTGCTGGAAAGGGTTCTCAGTGGACTTCACCAACTCTGATCCGGGCCCGAGCGGCCCGGCCGCCGCGATGACCTCGGTGAAGATCATCGTGGGCGGCGGATTCGGCGTGGGCAAGACCACGTTCGTCGGCTCCGTATCGGAGATCATGCCGCTCACCACCGAAGCGGTGATGACCGCGGCCAGCGCCGGGATCGACGATCTGTCCGCCGTCCCGGACAAGAGGACAACCACGGTCGCGATGGACTTCGGGCGCGCGACCCTCGACACCGACCTGATCCTCTACCTGTTCGGCACGCCGGGGCAGCACAGTTTCTGGTTCATGTGGGACGACCTCATCAAGGGCGCGATCGGCGCGGTGGTGCTGGTCGACACCCGCCGGCTGGCCGACTCCTTCGCGGCGGTGGACTACTTCGAGGAGTCCGAAGTCCCGTTCGTCGTCGCCGTCAACGGTTTCGACGGTGACTTCGCCTACGCGATGGAGGACGTCCGCGAGGCCCTGTCCATCAGCGCGAAGGTCCCGATCGTGCAGTGCGACGCCCGAAGCCGTGAGTCGACCAAGGCGACCTTGATCACCCTCGTGCGGCACGCTATGTCGGTGCACGCCGGCAAGGCGCCTTAAGGCCGCTGAACAGGCGAGCGCGCCACGGCTGCCGGACTGCGATCCCCGGCTGGGGCAGTTACCTCTGACCGTACGGCACACGTCCTTGATCAGTGTGCCTCCGCCTCGGGGACCTCGCCGGCCGGCTCCTGCCGGTAGGCGGAGGCCTGCAAGCCATAGAGCTCGGCATAGAGGCCGCCGAAGGCCATCAGCCGGTCGTGATCTCCGTGTTCGATCACCCGGCCGTGGTCGAGCACGTAGATCCGGTCGGCGTGCCGGACGCTCGCGAGCCGGTGGGTGATGAGGAGCACCGTGCGGCCGTCGGCGTGGGCCCGGATACGTTCGAACAGGGCGTGCTCGGCGCGGGCGTCGAGTGCGGCGGTCGGCTCGTCACAGATGAGCAGAGGGGCGTCGCGGAAGAAGCCGCGGGCGACGGCGAGCCGCTGCCACTGCCCGCCGGACAGCTCCGCCCCACCGGCGAACCGCTTGTCCAGGAGGGTGTCGTAGCCGTGTGGCAGCTCCTCGATGACCTCGTCGGCGCCGGAGGCCACTGCCGCCTCGCGTACGGCCCGGTCGCCGTCCCGCTCGAGGCCCATCGTGATGTTCTGCCGGGCCGTCATGGGCCAGTGGGTGTATTCCTGGGCGATCACGGCGATGCGCTCGCGCAGCCGGTCCGGTGCCACGTCGCGCAGCCGGACCCCGTCCCACCACACCTCGCCCGAGTCCGGTTCGTACAACCCGGCAAGGATCTTGGCGAGCGTGCTCTTGCCCGATCCGTTCTCCCCGACAAGGGCCACGATCTCACCGCGCCGGACCTCGATCGAGATCCCGTTGAGCGATCTGGTCTCGGCCCGGGGATAGGTGAAGGTCACGCCGTCCACGATGATCCGCTCGAAACCGCTCGGCGCCGTCGCCCCGTCCTGCGGCAGGTCCCGTGCCGGGGTGCGCACCCGATCCCGCGCGTCCGGGGCCGTGTCCCGCCCGTCCTCGGCCTTCCCCCCGGGTGCGGGGATCCGCCGCTCGGCCTCGGCACAGAAGCCGAGGTAGTCGCCGAAGTAGAGGCCATCCTCATAGCACCGGTTCACGGCGAAGACCAGGTTCGCCAGTGAGGCCTGCCCCGTCCGGATGGCCAGGACCGCGGTGCCGGCGATTGGCAGGGGGACGGCTCCGGTCCACAGCATCATCCCGAGCGCTCCGTAGACGCCCGCCGTGGCGATCCCCTTCAGGACGTCCCCGGACACCCGCGCGGTGGCCTGCCGCTGCGCCAGATCGAGCTCCACGTCCCGCTGGTAGGACGCGATCGTGCCGTACTCCCTGAGCAGGAAGCCTCGCATGGTGAACGACCTCACCTCGGCGGCGTGCGTGTGGTCGGCCATGAGGTCGGACAGGATCCACTTGCGACGATTGCTGGACACCAGCGTGAGCATCGTGAGATAGCGCATCCGGGCCGAGCGCACCGAGGCCCAGCCCTCCGGCAGCGCGGTCAGCAGGAGCAGCGGCAGCAGCACCGGGTGCAGCACGCCGAGCGTGCCGGCCGCCGCCACGAGTCCCACCAGGCCGGTGAGAACGTCGACCGCGTTGCGAACCACGCCCGGAGCGGCCGCGAGGCCGCGGCCCTCGGCGCGCTTGAGGTCGTCGAGGAAGTCGGAGTCGTCGAGCGCCGCCAGCTCCACCGCGGTGGTGAGCTCGTACATCCGCGTCTCGACGATGCGGTCGATCTGCGGCTCGAGCCGCGCCTGCGCCCAGCCCGCGGCCGCCTGGAAGGCCGCTCGCAGCCCCGTGGCGGCCCCTACCAGCAGGAGCGCCGGCAGTGCCGCGCGCACCCGGTCGGGGGTCGGTCCCGCGGCGAACAGAGCGGTCAGCACTCCCCTGGTGGCGAGCAGGCCGAAGGCGGTGAAGACGCCGGCCGCCAGATTGAGGGCGATGGTGGCCGCAGTGTCCACGCGGCTCGCCCGCCAGGCCAGGCGGACGGCCTGGGCGATCAGATCGGGCAGCCGCCCCGCCACGACTTTCAGCCGGGTGTCGGCGAGCTCGCCAGTGTGCGACGCCCACCTCGGCGCGGTCAGCTCCGGGAACCGCAGCACGTCCAGATCCACCCTGTGGCGGCCGCCGCCGGGCAGGTGGAAGCGACGGAGCCGGCGGAGGAGCTGAAGCGGTGAGCGAGTCGGCCGCCGGACACGGCTCGGGCGCAGACCCATCCAGCCCCCTCGGTCGGTGAAATCCCTGGAGCCGAGTGTGCCCCGTGCGAGTGACCCGTTCATCTGGAAGGTCACACACTGTGGCGACAAGGAGAGATTTCACATCATTCGGGGGAAGGACGCGACGACCTACGGGATTGTCTATGTTGGCGGGATGGATGACAGCTGGACCGACCGGCCCACCAGGGTGAAGTCCCCGGGCGAGCATTCCTACTACGGCGCAGACGCGCACGGCGGCGGCGTCACGCGCCCGCGAGGCCGGCGGCGGTGGGGGCGGACGCTGCTGATCGGGCTACTGGTCCTGATCGTCCTGGCCGTTGCCGGATACTTCTACCTCGACTCGCGGCTCAAGCGCGAGAACGCGCTCGACTATCCCGGGCGGCCCGGCGACACGCCCGGGACGAACTGGCTCGTGGTGGGTTCCGACAGCCGCGCCGGCCTGTCCCGGCAGCAGCGCAGCGACTACGCCACCGGGATGGCCGCCGGCCGCCGCACCGACTCGATGATGCTGCTGCACACCGGCGCCGGCGGGACCACGCTGGTCAGCCTGCCGCGCGACTCCTACGTGCCGATCCCCGGCCATGGGTCCAACAAGCTGAACGCCGCGTTCGCCTTCGGCGGGCCCAAGCTTCTGGTCCGCACGGTCGAGCAGGTCACGGGCGTCCACGTCGACCACTATGCCGAGATCGGCTTCGGCGGGTTCGTCGGCATGGTCGACGCCATCGGCGGAGTCGACCTGTGCGTCAAGCAGCCGATGCGCGATCCCAAGGCCGGCCTGAACCTGCGGCCCGGCTGCCAGACGCTCAGCGGCGGCCAGGCCCTCGGCTTCGTGCGGACCCGGGCCTCCGCGCGCGCCGACCTCGACCGCGTCAAACGCCAGCGGGAGTTCTTCGGCGCCCTCATCAAGAAGGCCTCGGGCGCGGGCGTGCTCCTCAACCCGTTCCGCAGCATTCCATTGGTGCTCAACGGGACGGGAAACTTCCTCGTCGACGACGGTGACCACCTGCTCGACCTCGGACGCCTCATGTGGGCGATGCGCAGCGTCGGCGGCGGGAACGGCACGACCACGACGGTCCCCATCGGCGGCGTCGGATCGTCCGCGGCGGCCGGCTCCTACATCACGTGGGACCGTACGCGGGCGCTGCGGCTCTTCAACGCCATCAAGGAGGACCGCGCGGTCCCGACGGGGACCGCGGGGGGCTGACGATCACGGGCGGCGTGGCCGGCCGTTGGGGCCCTTCCCGGCACGTGACTTTTTCTTTGCCAACCCGGAGTGCCGGATGTACCCGATACTGGGAATCACCGTGGGTGACTGGCCGGATACGGAAGGCGCTGAGTGCGATGAAGAAGTGGGTGAAGTGGGGCGGCCTCGCGTTCGTCGCGTGGTGGATCATCAGCCGGCCCGACAGTGCTGCGGGCGTGGTCCGCAGCGGGGCGGGCGGCCTCGGCAACGCTGCCGAGTCCCTGTCGCAGTTCGTGAGCGCGATCCCCTGACCGCCCTCGAGCAACGAGCCCCGCGCCGACAAGGTGCGGGGCTCAATTTCGTGGCGACAATCACTCGCACGACCAGACCGCTACATGAAACTCTCGTTACGGGCACGTGCAGTTGGGCACAACTGAATAGGGTCAGTGTGTCACTGCGTCACAAAGAGGGACGGCGCCGATGCTGAGTTCGAAGAACATGAAGCTCGTGGTCATCGCATTCGTGATTTTCTACCTGTTGAGCCAGCCGTCCAACGCGGCGGCGGTGGTCAACAACGCGTTCTCGGCGCTGGGCAGCGCTGGTGGCTCGCTCGCCACCTTCGTGAACAAGCTGGGCGGATGATCGGTCCGCGATAGCTCCCAGCGAATCGGGCTAGGGCCATGCTTGGCGCCGACGTCGCCTCCAAGTACGGCCACACCCCCCGTCTTCCCGTCGTGGCCCCTTCCACGGCCCCATAGCCGGCCTCCTGGCTGTGGCCTGGCACACACCCCGTATCGTTCCCCTTGCCGCGCGTGCACAACCGGCCTAGTTTGGCTCGACACACTTTGGCTCGACACACTTGGACGCGGCACTCGGAGGTCAGACCGATGGGCGGCTGGAGAGCTGCGGACATCCCGGACTTGAGCGGCCGGCGGGCCATCGTCACGGGCGCCAACAGCGGCATCGGCTACCACACCGCACTCGAACTGGCCCGGCACGGAGCAGAGGTGATCCTGGCCTGCCGCAGCGCCGAGCGTGGCGCGCGGGCCCTGGACCGCATCCGCACCGAGGTCCCGGGTGCCGATCTCCTCGTCGGTTCCCTCGACCTGGCGGACCTGCGATCCGTCCGGGCGTTCGCCGCGGAGCACGTCCAGGGCGGGCTGGACATCCTGGTCAACAACGCGGGGGTCATGGCACTGCCGCGGCAGGCCACCGCGGACGGCTTCGAGATGCAGTTCGGCACCGATCATCTCGGCCACTTCGCTCTCACCGGGGTGCTGTTGCCGGCGCTGTTGAACCGCCCCGGGGCCCGCGTCGTCACCGTGACGAGCCTGATGGCGTGGGCCGGCCGGCTGCGCTTCGACGACCTCCAGGGCGAGCGCCGTTACCAGCGCTGGACCGCCTACTGCCAGGCCAAGCTGGCCAACCTCGTCTTCACCAAGGAACTGGACCGCCGGGTGGACACGGTCACCAGTGTGGCGGCCCATCCGGGTTACGCCTCCACCAACCTGCAGCAGCGGGCCGCCCGCATGGAGGGGAGCAGGACGCGGGAGGTCTTCTACGGCGCGGCCAACATCGTGCTCGGCCAGTCCGCCGCGGCCGGCGCGCTCCCCACGCTGTACGCCGCCACCATGCCGGACGTGGCGGGCGGAGATTGTTATGGGCCGGACGGCCTCGGGCAGCGCAATGGCGCGCCCAAGCGGGTCAGGGTCGTCACGCGAGCCGGCGATCCCGAGGCGGGCAGGCGGCTGTGGGAGGCGTCGGAGCAGCTCACCGGCGTCACCTACGAGGTGCCCGCCCACTGACCCCCGGCCCCTCTGAGCCGGGTGTCCGGGGCGGTACGGCCGAGGGCCGCAGGCCGGGCCGGATACCGGTTGAAGTATGTCGACCACCAGCGGCTTTGTGAGTATGGTCGTGCCATGTCGGACACCGGGGAGCTCGAGGCCCTCTCCTCCAGGGAACTGCACGACCGCGCGGTCAAGCTGGCCGTGGCGCGCGGTGACGTCAAGTTCCTGTGGCGACTGCTGCGCGACATCCCGGCCGCCGAGGCGGCCGTGGGCGACGTCCGGCGCGGGCAGACGGACATCATGCGGATCACGGCGCTGATCAGCGACTTCGTACTCGCGGGGGAGGGCGAGATCGCCGACGCCCTCCGGCCGGTCTATCTGGACTACCTCGGCAAGGACCTCGCCGCCCCACAGGACTCGCCCGGCACCTGAGGCGCGCTCGGCCCGGCGGGTCTCCGGCCCGGTCCAGGCCCATCACCCGCCGGCGAAGCCGGGGTCACAACGATCCGGGCGCCCGGCCCCTCACAACGCAACGAAGCTCCGGGCCACCGCAAGATCGGCGCATTGGTGTCCGACCTGGCCGATCCTAGGATTCAGACCAAGGCTGGCCCACGGTGGGCACTCCGGCCGATCGGCCCGTACCACGTCTTCGCCACGTTGCCACAGGAGCGTGCATGACCGTATCTCCGGCGATGGAGCCCACAAGTCCGCTGCCCCCGGGGCCGGCCATGTCCCCGTCGCCGGCGGCGGCCGCCTCGCTGGTCTCGGAGGCGGCCACCTTCCTCGCCTCCGTGGAGAGGGTGGCCACCAGGCGCCACTACCTGATGTGCCGGCCGGAGCATTTCGCCGTCACCTACGCGATCAACCCCTGGATGGACCCGGTGGTGGGGGTGAACCGGGACCGGGCGATCGCTCAGTGGGAGTCCCTCCGCGCGGCCTACCTCGGTCTGGGACACCAGGTGAGCCTGATCGATCCGGCCGAAGGCCTGCCGGACATGGTGTTCGCGGCCAACGGTGCGCTGGTCGTCGGCGGCAGGGTCTACGGCGCGCGGTTCGCGCACGCGCAGCGCGCTCCCGAGGCCGCCGCCTATGCGGGGTGGTTTCGCGGCCACGGTTTCACCGAGGTACGGGAGCCCGCTCGCGTCAACGAGGGCGAGGGCGACTTCCTCGTGCTGGACGAGGTCATCCTGGCCGGCACCGGGTTCCGTACGGACGTCGCCGCGCACCGGGAGGCCGGGGACTTCCTGCGCCGCCGCGTGGTGACGCTTCAGCTCGTCGATCCGCGCTTCTACCACCTGGACACGGCCCTGTTCCCGCTCGGGGGCGACAACGTCGCCTACTATCCGGAGGCCTTCGACGGCGGCAGCCGCCGGCTGCTGCAGCGGATGTACCCCGACGCCGTCATCGCCACCGCGAGTGATGCCGCCGTGCTAGGTCTCAACGCCGTCTCGGACGGACGCAACGTCGTCCTGGACATGGAGGCCGCCGAGCTGATCAAAGAGCTGGAGTGCCGCGGCTACCACCCCGTCCCGGTGGACCTGTCCGAGCTCCGCAAGGCCGGCGGCGGCCCGAAGTGCTGCACCCAGGAGATCCGTTACTGAGCGCGCCCTTCGAACCGCGGATCACGGCCACCACGATGCCCCAAGGCCAGCACGATGGTCATCGGCACGATCATGGCGAGGGTGAACACCGCGAGGGCGCCGTAGGAGAATGCCGCGACGATCATACCTCCGGCTACGCTGCCGCCGGCCGCGGCGCCGTTCATCAGCAGGTCGGACAGGCCCTGGACGGCCGGCCGCCGCTCCACCGGGATGGATTCGGTGAGGAGGGCGGATCCCGCGACGAGCCCGCACGACCAGCCGGTACCGAGCAGCACGAGCGCGGTCGCCAGCTTGGCGACGTCGTGCGGCGATGAGGTCGACGCGAGCGTGACAGCGGCCGCCAGTTGCCCCATGGCCAGCAGCAGGACCGGGAACCGCCCGAGCCGGTCGGCCGCCCAGCCGACCGCGGGCGAGAGCGCGTACATCCCGGTGATGTGCAGGCTGATCACGATGCCCACCACGGTGAGGGTCGTGTGCCCATGGTTGAGGTGCACGGGGGTCATGGACATGACGGCGACCATGGTGGTGTGACTGACCACGATGCCGGCGATCGCGATCCTCGCCCGGGCGGACCCGCGCAGCGCCGGCCACGCGCCACCCCGCGCCGGCGCCGGGCGTGGCCCGGTGCCACCGGCCTGAAGCGGATCCGGGCGCAGCAGCGTGAACATCCCGATGGCGGCCAGGCCGAACGTCACGGCGGCGAGTACGTAGGGACCGGCGCCCTCGGCCAGGCTGAGATGGCGGCCCAGCCGGTCGGCCGGCTCGGCGAGGTTGGGTCCGGCCACCGAGCCGACCGTGGTGGCCCACACGACGGTGGACAGGTCGCGGGCGGAGCGGCCCGGGCTCGACAGGTCCGTGGCGGCATAGCGGGCGGCGAGCCCCGCGGCGCTGCCGCCCCCGAAGAACAGCAGGCCGAAGAGCAGCAGCGGCCACCATCGGAGTGTGGCCGCGAGCACCACGAGGAGCGCGCCGGCGACGCCGCATCCGTACGCGAAGGTCAGTGCGGTCCGGCGGCCGCTGCGGGCGGCGGTCCGGGAGATCGGCACGGCCAGCAGTGCCGCGCCGAGCACGGCGCTGGTCTGAGCGAGCCCGCCGATCGCGTCCGAACCGGACATCGACGCTGCGAGCAGGGTGGTGACCGCGACCCCGATGCCGACCCCGAGGCCTCCGAGCACCTGTGTGCCGGTCAGGACTGTGAGCACCCGCCGCTGCACCAGCGGTGTCCGGGCGGCGTTCCGGCGCTGTTCTTCGCCCAGCAGCGCCATATGTTCCCCGTTCCGCCATAAGTCGATACGGGCATTATTCATGACCGGGGCCGGCCCGAGGCGAGATCGGGGGCCGCCCCGTCCGTGCGCGAGGGGGTCACCGCCGAGGAAAGATCACGGCGTTCCCTTGATGTTCCCTTCGGCGCTGTCCGGAGGCGATTCGCCCGTCGCCCGCCGCCGTGAAGATCGCGGCTGTGAAGGTCGCCATCGTGGCCGAGTCGTTCCTGCCCCGTGTCAACGGGGTGACGAACTCGGTCTGCCGTGTCCTGGACCACCTCGCTACCCGCGGCCACGAAGCCATGGTCATCGCCCCCGGACCGGGCCCGGACGTCTGCGCCGGATTCCCGGTACGGCTCATGCCGGGGCGTTCCGTGCCGTTCTACCCCTCGTTCGTCGTCGGCCTGCCGAGCCGCCGGGTCGAGGCGGAACTGCGGGATTTCCGTCCCGACGTCGTCCACCTCGCCTCTCCACTCGTCCTGGGCGCGTCAGGGGCGGCGGCCGCGCGCCGGCTCGGCATCCCGGCCGTCGCGGTGTTCCAGACGGACGTCGCCGGCTTCGCCCGCCGCTATGGCCTCCGCGGCGCCGACCGGGCAATCTGGAGCTGGCTGCGGCACATCCACGACCAGGCCGACCGCACGCTCGTGCCCTCCACCCCCGTACTCCGGGAGCTCCAGCGGCGTGGCCTGCCACGGCTTTCCCTGTGGGCCCGCGGGGTCGACCAGCGCCGTTTCGACCCTCGGCATCGCTCGGCCGGGCTCCGTGCGAAGCTCGCGCCGGCCGGTGAGGTGCTGGTGGGGTACGTCGGCCGCCTGGCCGCGGAGAAGCGGCCGCGGCTGCTGGCCGGGCTGACCGGCATCCCCGGAGCACGACTGGTCGTGATCGGTGACGGCCCGGAGGAGCGGCGGCTGCGGGAGCTGCTTCCCGAGGCCGTTTTCACGGGGTTCCGCGGCGGACGGGAGCTCTCGGAACTGATCGCCTCCCTCGACGTCTTCGTGCACACCGGGGCCGATGAGACGTTCTGCCAGGCCGTTCAGGAGGGGCTCGCCTCCGGGGTCCCCGCGGTGGCGCCCGCCGCCGGTGGCCCGCTCGACCTGATCCGCCCCGGCTACAACGGACTGCTGTTCCCACCCGACGACGCGGCCGGGTTCCGTGCGGCGGTGGCGACGCTCGTACGGGACCAGGCCGCACGGGAGCGGATGGGCGTGCACGCTCGGCGGTCGGTGCGGGGTCGCACCTGGGACGCGATCTGCGATGACCTCGTCCGCCACTATGAGGACGCCGTTCACGGCACCTCCGCCAGGTCGGCGGCATGACCTTTCCGTTCGTGGTGTCCGTGCACGACGTGGCCGCCGCGACCGCGGAACCGACCGCCGACTGGCTCGCCGACCTCGGTGACAGGGGCGTGCCGGCGACGCTGCTCGCCATCCCCGGGCCGTACGGCGGTGGGCCCGGGCTCTCCGGGGCCCCCGATCTGGTGGACTTCCTGCGGGCGGCGGCCAATCACGGGCACGAGCTCGCGATGCACGGCCTGGGGCACGAGGGCATGCCCGGCGGAACGGCCTGGCGGCGGGCGGTCAACCAGGTGCTGGCCCGTGGCGCGGCGGAGTTCTGCTCGCTGCCGCGCGGCCGGGCCCGGGAGTTGCTGCGGGAGGGCCTGGACCTGCTGGCCGACGTCGACATCGGCGTCTGCGGGTTCACGCCGCCGGGCTGGCTCGCCTCCCCGGGAACCCGGCTCGCCCTCGCCGACCTCGGGTTCCGCTACTGGACCAGCCACCTCGCCGTGCACGACCTGACCGGCGGGACCGTACGGCGCATGCCGGCCCTGTCCCACCGTCCCGGCGGGTCCGGAGAGAGGACGGGCGCGCGGCTGATGACCGCCGCCGCACGGACGCTGGCCCATGCCCGGGTGCCGTTCCGCATCGCGCTGCATCCGGCCGATCTGACCCGCCCGGGGTTGCGGGAGGCCACCCACGCCGCGATCGACATCGCGCTGGCGGCCGGCGGCCGGCCGGTGACCTACGAGACCCTGGTGGCCACATGAGGATCGTCCAGCCGGCTGTTCCCCCACGAAAGGCTCGACGCCAACGCCCCCGTGATCAGGGGGTGGGCCGGGGGCGCCGTGGAGGCCGGGTAGTCTCATTGCGTGCGACGCTTCTTCACCCCTGGCTGGCTGGGGCTCCACGTGCTGGCGATCACTCTCTTCGGCGCGTTCCAGGGCTTTGGGTGGTGGCAGCTCCAGCGGGCCCAGCAGGGCAACGACCGAAGCTGGGGCTATGTGTTCGAGTGGCCGGTCTTCGGCATCTTCGTCATCGTCATGTGGATCAAGATGATCCGTGACGAGATCAACGGCGTTGGGACGCCGGACGAGGAGCCGGTCGAGCCGGGCAGGCCGCAGACCGAGGCCGAGATCATCCGGGAGCACGAGGCGGAGGACCCGGGCCTGGCGGCCTACAACCGCTATCTCAGCCGGCTGAACGCGGAGACGCGAGGCTCCGGTGCCACCGGCGGATCCGCCTGACCTACCCGCGACGCCTGGCGTCGACAAGTCCTGGAGGCGTCATCAGTGGAAGCTGCCGTGGTCCGCTACCGAGCGATGGCCTACGTGGTCGGCACGCTCCTGGCCGTGCTCGTCTTCGTCGCGATGCCGATCAAGTACATCGGCGGTCAGCCGACCCTGTCGTCGATCGTCTCGCCGATCCACGGCCTGTTCTACATGATCTATCTGGTGCTTGCCTTCGACCTCTACCGCCGGGGGAACTGGCCGGTCGGCCGTATGGTCGTGATGGTCGCGGCCGGGCTCGTGCCGCTTCTGGCCTTCTTCATCGAGCGGAAGATCTCCCATGAGGTGAAAGCCGAGCTCGCGGCCGAGGCGCAACCGGCATCCGACGCCGGCGTCTGACGCCGCTGGACCGGGACGCCGCTGGACCGGCCGCTGGTCCGCCTCTATCGTTGACTCAGGCAACGATCTCGTTGAGGTGAGGTCCGTAGCTTCAACCGCTTCTACACCGGCCTGATCGGCGTGCTGGACGAGGGACTGCCGCGAGCGTTCGCCCGCCGACGCGCGCAGGCAGGCGGCCCAGCGGCCGCCGGCCTGCCTGCTCCGCCCGCTCGGCCCGGGCGACTACGGCTGGGTCGTCCACCGCAACGGCCTCGTCTACGCCGAGGAGTACGGCTGGGACCACACCTACGAGGCACTCGTGGCGAGGATCGTCGCCGACTACATCGAAACGCGAGATCCGGTGTGGGAGAGCGCGTGGATCGCCGAGGTCGAGGGCGAGCCGGTGGGGTCTGTGTTCTGCGTCCGCAAGAGCGAGGAGGTGGCCCAGTTCCGGCTGCTGCTGGTCGACCCCAGCGTGCGCGGTATGGGGATCGGCGGCGCTTGGTCCGGGAGTGTCTCGGCTTCGCCGAGGCGGCGGGCTTCGGTCACGATCTCGTAGGCCAGATCTGGCGGCGAGGGCTCTGAACTCCGCCGCTCGCGTGCGCTAAGGCGCAGGCGGGGGGCCGCTCCGAGAATGTGCGTCCGCAGACCGGGCCGACGGCACCAGGGGCGAATGCCGCCGGCCCGGCTGAGGTGGACGCCCGGTGCCGTGGGGGCGTACGGCGGTGGCGCCCGGGGATAGACGTTTTCTCTTCACATTGTGTAACGATCTCATGACTATCAGTACCCCCGGTCCATGGTGGAGTAAACCCAGGTCAACGAGGAATCTGGTCGGGTCTTGACGGCCTCGCAGGTCACAGAACGTGACAACTGTGGAAGGAGCCGGAAGATTCAGGCTTGATCGCTGTGGGCGAACACCGCTGCGGAAACAAAATCGTGCTCCGCTTTCTTGAGTGACAGAGACTCAAGTTCGCTTGACCAGGCTTGGGCGACACCTTGACGAAGACGGAGTACAGCATGAGCGAGACCCTGACGCTGCCGGTGCTGCCGCTGGACGACACGGTCGTGCTGCCCGGCATGGTCGTGCCCGTCGATCTGTCCGACGCCGAGGTGCGTGCCGCCGTCGACGCGGCCCGGGCGACCGCCCACGGGCCCGCGGGCGCGCCGACCGGCGGTTCCGCCACCCGTACGGCCGTCAAGCCGCGGGTGCTGCTCGTGACCCGGGTGGACGCGCAGGGCATGCGCGGCGACGCCGGTCCGGCCTGGGCCTCCGTCGGCACACTCGGTGTGATCGAGCAGGAGGGCCGGTTGCCCAGTGGGGAGCTCGGCGTCATCATCCGGGCCGTCTCACGCGTGCGGATCGGGATCGGCACGACCGGCCCGGGTGCCGCGCTGTGGGTCGAGGGCACCGAGCTGGAAGAGCCCCCGGCGGATGTGCGCGCCGAGGAGCTGGCCAAGGAGTACAAGGGCCTCGTGGCCGCCATCCTGCAGAAGCGCGGCGCCTGGCAGCTGGTCGACATCCTCCAGCAGATCGACGACCCGTCGACGCTGGTGGATCAGGCCGGCTATGCCCCCTACCTCTCCATCGAGCAGAAGATAGAGCTGCTGAAGACCGTGGACGTCGTCGACCGCCTCAACCTCGTCATGGCGGCCGCGCGGGCGCACCTGGCCGAGCTGGACGTGGCGGAGACCATCCGCAAGGACGTCCAGGAGGGCATGGACAAGCAGCAGCGCGAGTTCCTGCTCCGCCAGCAGCTCGCGGCCGTACGGAAGGAGCTCGCGGAGCTCAACGGCGACCCGGCCGACGAGGAGGAGGACTACCGCGCCAGGATCGAGACGGCGGGCCTGCCCGAGAAGGTCCACGCGGCAGCCCTCAAGGAGGTCGACAAGCTCGAGCGGGCCGGGGACGCGTCGCCGGAGAGCGGGTGGATCCGCACCTGGCTGGACACGGTCCTGGACATCCCGTGGAACGAGCGGACCGAGGACTCCTACGACATCGCCGGCGCACGCGAGATCCTGGACGCCGACCACGCCGGGCTCGACGACGTCAAGGAACGGATCGTGGAGTACCTCGCCGTGCGCAAGCGGCGCGCCGACCGCGGCCTGGGTGTCGTGGGGGGCCGCCGCTCCGGCGCCGTCCTGGCGCTGACCGGGCCGCCCGGAGTCGGGAAGACCTCTCTCGGCGAGTCGGTCGCGCGGGCGATGGGCCGCCAGTTCGTCCGGGTCGCCCTCGGTGGCGTACGGGACGAGGCCGAGATCCGAGGGCACCGGCGCACCTACGTCGGAGCGCTGCCCGGCCGCATCGTCCGGGCCATCCGTGAGGCCGGCACGATGAACCCCGTCGTGCTCCTCGACGAGGTGGACAAGGTCGGCGCCGACTACCGCGGCGATCCGACCGCGGCTCTGCTCGAGGTCCTCGACCCGGCGCAGAACCACACCTTCCGGGACCACTCCCTCGAGGTGGAGCTGGACCTGTCCGACGTGCTCTTCCTGGCCACGGCGAACGTGCTGGAGGCCATCCCCGGCCCGCTGCTGGACCGCATGGAGGTGGTCGAGCTCGACGGCTACACCGAGGAGGAGAAGGTCGTCATCGCTCGCGACCACCTGCTGCCGCGACAGCTGGAGAAGGCCGGTCTCGAGCCGGCCGAGGTGACGTTCGGTGAGGACGCGCTGCGGCTGCTCGCCGGGGAGTACACCCGGGAGGCCGGTGTGCGCTCGCTCGAGCGCTCGATCGCCCGGGTGCTGCGCAAGGTCGCGGCCAACCTGGCGCTCGGCAAGGCGGCTCTTCCCCTGGCCATCGGGGCCCAGGACCTGACGAGCTACCTGGGCCGTCCGCGGTTCACGCCGGAGACCTCGCTCGATGAGTCCGAGCGCCGCACGGGCGTGCCGGGAGTGGCCACCGGGCTCGCGGTGACCGGTGCCGGCGGCGACGTGCTGTACGTGGAGGCGTCGCTGGCCGACGCCGAGACCGGCGACACCGGCGTGACCCTGACCGGGCAGCTCGGCGACGTGATGAAGGAGTCGGCCCGCATCGCGCTGTCCTATCTCCGGTCGCGCGGTGCCTCGCTGGAACTGCCGGTCGGTGACCTCAAGGATCGCGGCATGCACGTCCACGTGCCGGCGGGTGCGGTCCCGAAGGACGGCCCGAGCGCCGGGGTCACCATGACGACCGCACTGGCGTCGCTGCTGTCCGGCCGGCTGGTCCGCTCGGACGTGGCGATGACCGGTGAGGTGTCGCTGACCGGCCGGGTCCTGCCCATCGGCGGGGTGAAGCAGAAGCTGCTCGCCGCGCACCGCGCGGGGATCACGACCGTGCTGATCCCCAAGCGGAACGAGCCGGACCTCGACGACGTGCCGGCGGACGTGCTGGAGCAGCTGACTGTGCACGCGGTGAGCGACGTCCGTGAGGCGCTGGCACTGGCCCTGGAGCCGGTGGACGGCGGAGCCGTCGTAGCGGCCTGAGCGCGGCGGGTTGCGGCGTGTCTCTGTACGGCCTCGGCCGGGATGACACGCCGCAACCCGAGCGTCGGCGCCCGGGGTGATGGCCGGTGATGGCCGGGTCACCACGAAGAGCCTTGTTCAGGGCCACCTCACCAGTCATGCTGAGACCTCCTGGAACGTTCCACCACCGTCACGTTCCACCGCCGTTCCACCACCGTCACGTTGCACCACCGTCACGTGGAGGCACCATGAGGATCGGGCTGGCCGGAGCAGGGCGCATTGGGGTAAGCCACGCTGAGACCCTGAGCGGGCTTCCAGAGGTCGAGTCACTCGTGATCGCCGATGCCGATGGCCGCCGGGCACAGGGGCTCGCCACCGCCCTGGCCGGCCGGGCGCGTCCCGTCCGGGCGGTCGGGACCGTGGACGCACTGTTCGCCGGGGGCCTGGACGCGCTCGTCATCGCCGCGGCGACGGACGCGCACGCCTCCCTGGTGAGGCGCGCTGCCGCGGCGGGACTGCCGGTGTTCTGCGAGAAGCCCGTCGCACCGGACATCGCCGGCACCCTTGAGCTGATCGGTGCCGTACGGGCGGCCGGCATCCCGGTGCAGGTCGGCTTTCAGCGGCGATTCGACGCCGGCTATGTCGCCGCGCGGGACGCGGTCGCGAGCGGGCGGCTCGGCTGGCTGCACACCATCAGGTCCTGCACACTCGACCCCGCACCCCCGCCCAGGGACTTCGTCGCGGTCTCGGGTGGCATCTTCCGGGACTGCGCCGTGCACGACATCGACAGCGTCCACTTCGTCACGGGACGCGGCGTGGTCGAGGTCATGGCACTGGGCGCCAACCGCGGCGACGAGATCTTCGAGCAGTGCGGTGACGTGGACACCGGGGCCGCCATGCTGACCATGGACGACGGCACCCTGGCGCTGATCTCGGTGACAAGGTACAACGGCGCCGGATACGACGTCCGGCTCGAGGTGCTCGGTTCCAAGGACAGCGTCGTGGCCGGGCTGGACGACCGCACCCCGCTCGGGAGGGCGGAGGGGGGCGGCAACGGCCGCGTCTACGCCGGTTTCCAGGAACGCTTCGCGGACGCTTACGCCGCCGAGCTGCGTGCCTTCATCGACCTGGCCGCGGGGCGCATCGAGAGCCCCTGCACACCGGACGAGGCACTCCAGGCCCTGTACGTCGCGGAGGCATGCGAACGGTCGCGCCGCGACGGCCGGGCCGTCCGGCTCGACAGGGTACGGGCTGGTGGCTGACCCCCGCCGGGGGCACCGGCACGTGTCCTAGGTATGGCCGGTCGGTGAGCCGGGCTGGAACATCGCGTCGGCACTACAGATCGATTTGTCATGCATTCTCCTTGTGATGCCCTCCTGTAGGCGGTCATCATCAAGGGCCATCGGGGTGATCGACTGACGACCCCACGTCGGGGTTCCCCGCGCGACAAGGAGATGACCGATGAAGCGATTCGGCACCGCGGGCCTGGCCGCCGTCGCCATGGCCGGTGTGCTCGCGCTCGGCGCGTGCAGCGGCTCGGGCGGAAAGAAGGCGGCCGACCAGGAGAGCAAGGCGGCGTCCGGCGGAGGTCCGAGGCTCAAGATCGCGATGGTGACGCACTCCGGTCAGGGCGACACCTTCTGGGACATCGTGCAGAAGGGCGCCAAGGCGGCCTCGGTCAAGGACAACGTGGACTTCCTGTACTCGGCCGACCCTGAGGGCGGCAAGCAGGCGCAGCTCGTACAGGCGGCCATCGACCAGAAGGTCGACGGCATCATCGTGACCCTCGCCAAGCCCGAGGCGCTCAAGGACGTGCTCAAGAAGGCCGCCGACGCCAAGATCCCGGTCGTGACCATCAACTCGGGGGCCGACAAATCGTCGGCCTACGGGGCCCTCGTGCACTTCGGTCAGGACGAGAAGGTCGCCGGCGAGGCCGCCGGCCGGCAGTTCAACGCGCTCGGCGTGAAGAAGGTCGTCTGCGTCATCCATGAGCAGGGCAACGTGGGCCTGGAGGACCGCTGCGCGGGGGCGAAGAAGACCTTCAGCGGACAGCTGGAGAACCTGTTCGTGCAGGGCTCGAACATGCCGCAGGTCAAATCCTCCATCACCGCGAAGCTACAGGCGGCCAAGGACACCGACGGCATCCTGACGCTGGGTGCCCCGTTCGCCGCCACGGCCGTGGACTCGGTCAAGGAATCGGGCAGCTCGGCCAAGGTCGCCACCTTCGATATGAACAAGCAGCTCATCGCAGGCCTGAAGGACGGGTCCATCCAGTTCGCCGTCGACCAGCAGCCGTACCTGCAGGGCTACGGCGCCGTCGACGAGTTGTGGCTCTACAAGCACAACGGCAACGTGGTCGGCGGCGGCAGGCCCGTGCTGACCGGCCCGGCGATCGTCACCAGGGACACGGCGGACTCCATCGGCCAGTTCGCGGATCGGGGAACCCGCTGACCCCGGGGGGCGCCCAGCCCGGGCGGCGCGTTCTCGACCGGCGAAGGAGTCAACTCCCGTGAACCAGACCATCCCGCGGCCCGCGCGGGGGGACGAGCGCGTCGCGGTCAGGTCCCCACTTCGCCGGCTGCTCGGGCGGCCCGAGATCGGTGCGCTCATCGGTGCGCTGGCGCTGTTCGTCTTCTTCGCCGTGACCGCGGAGACGTTCCTGCGGGCCGGTGCCTTGTCGACGGTGCTGTACGCCAGCTCCACCTTTGGGATCATGGCGGTGTCGGTCTCGCTGCTGATGATCGGCGGTGAGTTCGACCTGTCGGCCGGCGTCATGGTCACCACGTCGGCGCTCGTGGCCTCGATGTGCAGCTATCAGTTCAGCCTGAACGTCTGGGCCGGTGTAGCGATCTCCCTCGTCGTCACGCTCGCACTCGGGTTCCTGAACGGCGTGCTGTACGTGAAGACCGGCCTGCCGAGCTTCATCATCACGCTGGGCACGTTCTTCATGCTGGCCGGGGCGAACCTCGGCGTCACCAAGGCCGTAAGCGGCAATGTGGCCACCCCGTCGATCTCGGACATGGCCGGGTTCCAGGCCGCCAAGCGGGTGTTCGCCTCCGACCTGACGGTCTTCGGCGTGCAGGTCAAGATCACGGTGGTGTGGTGGCTGCTCATGGTGGCGGTGGCGACCTGGCTGCTGCTCCGGACCCGGGCCGGCAACTGGATCTTCGCTGTGGGCGGTGCGGCCGGCAGCGCCCGTGCCGTGGGCGTGCCCGTTACCAGGACCAGGATCGGGCTCTTCATGGGCGTGGCCTTCACCGCCTGGTTCTCCGGCATGCACCTGCTCTTCGCCTTCGACTCCGTACAGTCCGGCGAGGGCGTGGGCAACGAGTTCTTCTACATCATCTGCGCCGTGATCGGCGGCTGCCTGCTCACCGGCGGCTACGGCTCGGCGGTCGGCGCGGCCATCGGGGCGTTCATCTTCGGCATGACGAACAAGGGGATCATCTACGCCGAGTGGAACCCGGACTGGTTCAAGTTCTTCCTCGGCGGCATGCTGTTGATCGCCACTGTGGTGAATCTGGTGGTCCTGCGACGCGGGGAGCTGGCGGAGTGAGCGACAAGCAAGCCCCATTGGTACGGCTGACCGACGTCGGCAAGAACTACGGCAGGGTCATCGCGCTGCACGACGTCTCGCTGGAGGTCTCCGCGGGCGAGGTCGTGTGCGTGCTCGGCGACAACGGAGCCGGCAAATCGACCCTGATCAAGATCGTGTCGGGTCTGCACCGCCATGACTCCGGGACCTACGAGGTGAGTGGCGAGCAGGTGTCGCTCGGCTCGCCCCGGGACGCCCTGGACCGGGGGATCGCCACGGTCTACCAGGACCTCGCGGTCGTGCCGCTCCTGCCGGTGTGGCGCAACTTCTTCCTGGGATCGGAGAAGCGCAAGGGGGTCGGACGGCTGGACATGGACTTCATGCGGCGCGTCACCAAGTCCGAGCTGCTGGAGATGGGCATCGACCTGCGCGACGTCGACCAGCCCATCGGCACCTTGTCCGGTGGCGAGCGGCAGTGCGTGGCCATCGCACGGGCCGTCTACTTCGGTGCCAAGGTGCTGATCCTGGACGAGCCGACCGCCGCGCTCGGCGTCAAGCAGGCGGGCGTGGTGCTGCGCTATATCGTGCGGGCCCGCGAGCGCGGCCTCGGCGTCATCTTCGTCACCCACAATCCGCACCACGCCTACCCGGTGGGGGACCGGTTCCTCCTCCTCAAGCGCGGGCGTGGCATCGGCTACCACCGCAAGGGAGAGGTCACCCGCGAGGAGCTGACCGCGCTGATGGCCGGCGGCGCGGAACTCGAGCAGCTCGCACACGAACTGGAGGACGTCGAGTCCGGAGCGTCGCGGGAGCTCTCCGCCGAGGCCAGGCGGCTCGGTCTCACCGACGGCTGAGCCGCTCGCCGCCGCGGCCGCGCTCCCGTTCGTACGGGCCCGGCCCTGACGGGTGTGTTCGGTGGCCCCTGGGCGGGCCACCGAACACACCGCTCATGGCACCTCCGTCGGTACGCCGAGAACTACTTCACGTCCACGAACCCGTCCTCGGCCTTCGTCGGCCAGGTGCTCGTACAGCGGACCGCCCCGGGGTCCGCTACCCGCTGCGGAACCGCGAGCTCACGCCCATCCGCCCGGACGGCACCGCCGAGCACCGGGTCGTCGGACCGGAGGAGTTCGCCGACATGCTGGCGACCACCTTCGGCATCGTCCTCGAGCCCGAGGAGACCGCACTGGCCCTGCGCGCGACCGCCGGCTGACGTGGGGCCCCCTCCTGCGGTGATCGGATGCGTTCACGGTCCTTCAGCCGATGAACTCACCGGTCGCGTTGCCATGCTGGTCCAGGATGTGGGTGGGCTCGATCTCGATGATGAGGCCGGGGAGGGAAGGGATCGGGGTACGTCCGGCGACCGGGCGGAGGGCCGCGACCAGGTCGGGGAGGGCCGAGTCAGGCACGCTGATTTCGAGCATGATGTCGTCGACCCGCTCGGCCGAGAGCCTGTCGGCGGGACGGAACCCGACCGCGGCGCTGTCGCCCCTGACCAGCAGGCCCTGGCCGTACGGCAGGCGGCTCCTCAGGCCCTCGGCGATGCGCTCGGCGGGGAGGGCACCGAACCGCAGTGTCGTTCCTTCCGTACCGAGGTCCCAGGTGGCAAGGCTCGCGAACAGCTCGCCGCTGCTGGAACCGTACTGCTCGGCACCGGCCTGGACGGCCGCCGCGTTCGCCCGCGCCGGCCACCCGATCACCGAGGAGCGCGTGTTCCTGCGCTGGCCATGCACGGACGGCAGGGATACCTCGATGGAGTAGCCTCCGGGATCTTGTCGTTTTCGGGCATCGGCAGGTATCGCAGAGCCCTTGGAGGCTTCGGAGTGGCGCAGATCAGAGAGCTCTACCTGACCGCGGCCGCGTCGGCGGTGAAACTGCTCGCCGCCCTGCAGGTAGCCGCCGCATGGCATGAGCCGAGCGCGTTGCCGAAGCTCAGCGTCCAGGGTCTCGCCGGCCATCTGGCCGGGCAGATCTTCTCGACCCATTCGGCTGGGTTCACCCCGCATATCTTGTCGATCGCCCACATCAGCCAATGGCCGGGACTGGTAAAGTCGGTGAGAGACAGCGACACGTCTACCGCCTTTGGCATCGGCTCCGAAGGCGCTGGAGGGACCAGCTTGAGGGCGGGCGATTCGGCCATTGATAGCTCTCCAGACGATTGTCGGCGACCGTGATCCGTTTACCCAGCGTTATTTCGGATAGGTTTGGTCGATCTTTTCGGCGTTCTTCCTTTCCGTGTGCCGGTATACGTTCGCGCAGTTGTGCAGTTCTGACCCCGATGCGGAACTCAGGCTGTCCAGCTGTCCGACGTTCTTCTGCACGGCGTCGGCGAGCCGGAGAACTCCCAGAGAGTAGACGAATCCAAGTAGATGCCCCCGGGTGCCTTCGACGATCTTCGTGTGCGTCTCGATATAGGTTTTAGCCTTTTTTGCATCGCCGGACAGGGTGTTCAGGGACTGACTGAACGCGTCCAGAGCCCCGGGGGTGACCCGAAATGACATCTCAAAGCCTTTCTGTTAGCGATCTCGGCCGAGTTGATGAATTCCAGCTTGCGCCCCTCTTGGTGACCTGGAAGGATCTGACTGGCCGCCCATAGCTGCGACAAGAGGATTGAGGGAAAATGGATATACGCTTCCGCCTGCTTGTGGTGGGAATCATGGCTCTCGCTATGGGCGCGGTCCTCGCGCTGGTTTCGCTGTTCATTCTCAACTATCCCGGGATGGCGGGCGGCACGGCGCTAATCGCAGGCGGTGCGCTCTTCATCCGCGGGAGGCGATACGAGGGTCGTCGTATGGCCGGTCATGTGGTCGCGGCATTGCTCATCATCGCTCTCGCGCTGTCTCTGCTCCAGTTCCTTCCCCAGCGCGGCTGAGCTGTGGAACCGGAGGTCACCCGGTAGACCGTAGGCTTTTTCGGCGAAATGAGGTCACGCTCGGATCATCATCTCTAGGTCACATGCGCCAGGTGTGTTGATCGCGCGAAGAACGCAAGAACTATAGAGGAATCCGGCCGGATATGTCCATAGTTCGCTGACCTAAGTAGGCGGATAGGCAATACGGTCCCGGATAATGCAGATGCCGCGGACCCCGCAGCCCGCCGTGGCCGACTACTGTGATGCGCGCGAGCTCACGGTCCCCCGAGGAGCCTCGACCTGAACACCCACGAACTCGGCATGATCGACCAGCGGTTGGGGGACCTCGATGACCGTCGAGGAACACATCCAGGCTCTCCGTGAGCTGATCGCCCGTGACCAGGAGGACATCATCGCGGGTTGACAGGCCAAGGCCGACGCCGCCGACAATGAGTCCGACCGGGTCTGGTACCAACGCCAGGCCGACCGGATGAGAGCGATCCCTTATCCGTGGGAGAGGGAGCCGCCTGTCAATCCAGCCGTTTGTCGGCTGCGCCGCGCTGGCAGGACGGCTTCGTCAGGGGCCGCCCTGCCACGCATCGCCTTTCTCACCAGATCATGGCGGGGTGGGCGCCGGTAGGGGATCAGTGCCGCCCATGTAGGCCACGGGCGGACTGAGTCTCCGCTTCGGACAGTTCGCATGCGCTGAAGGGTCGTGAGGATCAATCCATGGGTCTTCACGTTCCATGGCTCCTTCTGACCCTGGGGTTCGCGGAAACCTGCAATCTTCGATCGGCGCCGGGGAGCCGTGGCGCCCTGCCGGATCACCCGGCCGGGACCTCGGGGCGGGTGTCGCTGATCCATTTCGCCAGCATGCGGACGCGCTCGGTGTGCTCGTCGTGACCGATGACGACCGGTGGCTCGTTGTAGGGCATGGTGTCCGAGGACCGGCGCAGCTTGACGTACTGCCCGCACGCGTCGATGGCGTACGGCTCCATGTCGTCCTGGAGCGCGCCGATCACGGTGATGCCGTGGGTCTCGCCGATCTGGCGGAACAGCGCGACTGCCTCCCTCCGGTGCTCCTTGCCGAGGTTGCGGCCGAGCTCGTCGAGGACCAGGACCAGCCGGTTGCCGGCCGCCCCTGCGCGCGAGCCTCCCGAGGTCGCCAGCGCCGCGGCGCAGACCAGCTTGACGGCCTTCTCGTCCATGAGGGCCGTGTTGGCACGCCGGTTGTACGGGACGTAGCGCTGGCCTTCGGAGCGGCGCCACTTCGGGACCACGCGCCAGCGCCACTCCTGCTCAGGGTCCGCCGGCGGCTCGGGGGTGGGGAAGTCCAGCGTCGCGCCGTAACCCCCGTACGCCAGATCGAGCCGCTCGAACTCCTCGGCGACCCGTTGCAACCGGGAGCGGATCGCCGCGACGAGCGTGGAGCGGTGGGCGGAGGCGGCCTCCGCCGCCTCCGAGGCCCCCTTCTCCGCCGTCTCCAGGTCCGCGCGCCGCGAGCCCTGCTGGATCTCGATCTGGCGGCGCTGGTGCCCCTCGTAGTCCTCCTGCTGGCGCAGGTAGCCGCGCAGGGCCTGCATCAGCCGCGGGAACGTGGCGAGCTCGCGCTCACCGCGCCGCCCCGGTCCGTCGGCGCGCTGGGCGAGCAGGAATCGGATCTCCTCCGGCATGTCCTCGTCGCCGGTGCCGTCGGGGAACACGTGCCCGAGCCCGTCCGTGAGGTGCCGGTCCGCTGAATGCCACCACTCCTCAGGGGTCCACGACCGCTCGTCGGAGTCGAGCGCGAGCAGCCACTCGGCCGCGCCGTCGCGGGAACCGCCCCACTCCTCCTGGAGCCGGTCGAGGCCCAGGGCCGCGCGCCGATCGGCGAGCTCGGCGACCTGCTCGAGGGCCTTGACCCGGGTGCGTTCGTGAGTGTCGCGGCGGCCACGGAGCCGGTCGAGCTCCAGCGCCCCGGTGTCGGCCTTGGCCTGCAGCCGCCGGACGCTCTGCTCCGCCGCGGCCAGCTTGGGGCCCAGCATGGCCTCGGTGGTGGCGAGGCCTTCCAGGTGCTCGCGCAGGCCGGTCGCCCGTTCCCGCAGGACGCGCAGCCGTTCGCCGGCCCGCGCGGCGTCGAGCCGCCGGTCGGCCTGGGCCACCTCGGCCGCGGCCTCCAAGGTCCGCTCGCGGGCCCGTTCGAGCGCCTCGCCGGCGTCCCGCAGCGTGGCCTCGGTGCCGCGCACCCGCGCGACCCGGCCCGTCACCGGTGCGGGGAAGCCGCCGATGACCACGACTCCGATTCCGTCTTCACCCTCCAGCGCCCTGAACAACCGGTCGAGCGCCAGCCGGCTCCCGACCCCCTCCGGCAGTCCGCCCTCCCCGCCGTGATCTTGCAGATCTGCGCCGTCCGTAGGAACGATCATGGAACCGGGAAGGCCGCGCAGCGCCGCCACGGCCGGCTCCACGTCCTCCGCACCCACGACCACGGCCTCCCGATAGGGCCACAGTGCGGTCTCCCACCGGTCGCGCACCGCTTCGCCGAGCTCCACGGCGTCGAGCAGGCCCACCCCGGAAAGGCCTGCCGCGGCCAGCGCCCGGATCTGGTCCGGAGCGCTGCTCTCTCCCGCCTCGGCCGCGGCCAGGTCACGCTCGGCCTGCGCGACCCGCCCCTTGGCCTGGCCGAGCGCCTGCTGCGCCTCGTCCCGCCGGTCCGAAGCGACCGCCCGCTCCTCCTCGGCGGTGGCCACGTCCCGGCCGTCGGCGTCCCGCCGGCGGTCCTCCAGCGAGGTCACCTGGCGGCGCAGCTCCTCGAGGCGGTTGCGGGCGACGGCCTTGTCGGCCCCGATCTGTTCCGTCTGACCCTTGAGCTCGGCCAGCGTGGTGGCCGCCTCGGTGAGCCGGGCGTCCAGCGCTCCGCCGGTCAGCTGCTCCATCTCCCCGTCGACGACCTTGATCGCGGCGGCGGTGTCCGCGTTCTCCTCCCGCAGCCGTGCCTGGTCGGCGGCGTACGCGCGGTCGCGCTCGGCGGCGTCGACCAGCAGTCGGGCGTGCCGCGTGCGCCAGCAGCGCAGCGCGGCGTCGACGTCCGCGCGGGCCCGGTCGCGCCGGTCGAACGTGGTCAGCAGCGAGCGTGCCTCGGCCTCCCACTCGGCGAGCCGTTCGACCGCCTCCGCGGCCTTGGCGAGCTCGCGGTGCTCCTCGCCGCGGGCCTTACGCTCGGCCTCCAGCTCCCCGTCGAGCCCGGTCAGCGCGGCGATCGCGCTGAAGATCCGCTCGGGGCTGATCTCGTTCAACGGCTGTGACAGCAGGTTGGTGGCGACCTTGGTCCGTACCGACGTGGAGAGGAAGGACACGCACCGGACCCGGCCGCCGTACAGGACACGCCCGAGGTCCTTGGCCACCAGGTCGCGGCGGCCCGCCGAACGGGGGAGTGCACCCCACAGCCGGTCCGCCATGGCGACCCGCTCCGCCTCGGAGGGGGCCGAGGCGAGATGGACCCCCTCCCGCCAGCGGATCTCCAGATGCGGCGCGTCCACGTTGACCCGCAGCCAGACGGTCAGCGCGCTGTCCTCGAGCCGATCCGGGTCGGCGAAGACGCCGACGATGTAACCGTGGTCGGCGCTGGCCCACCTGCTGTCGCCCTGGGCCGCCAGCTCGGCGTTGAACAGCAACTCGGCCACGGCACGGGCGCCGGAGGCGAACCGCCATTGCTCGTCGCCGAGCAGCGCGGTGATCGCGGCGATGAAGGACGACTTGCCCGCCCCGTTGGAGTCCTTCGGCCCCTGGCCGGCCACGACGATCAACGTGCCCGGCACGGTCGGCACCGGGTGGGTCGACAGCCGTGAAATGTTGACCGCCTGGAACGCGATCAGCGTGCGATCCCCCACCACGTCGAACGAGTCGTCGAACCTGACGAGCGGCGCGGCCCTCCGGGATCCGCCGGTGGCCTTGTCAGGGCCGGCCTCCCGGAGCGGGCCGGTCGAAATGGCGGTCACGCGTCTCCCCCTTGTCGCGGACTGCGGTTGCGGCGCCGCGCCCGTACGGCCGCCGCGAGCGGCGAGTCCGGCCCGGCGGCCAGGATGAGCTCCTCCTGCAGCCGCCTGCGGGCGGCCTCGGTGAGCCGGTGGAACTGAGGTCCAGGTACGAATCCGCCGGCCGAGTCGTCACCGGCCTTCACCTGCGAGACCAGCCCGGCGGCGCGCAGCCGCCGCAGTGCGGACTCGAGCTGGCCGACGGGCAGCTGTGACCGCCTGCGCAGCTCCTCCACCGAGGTCGGGACCGGGGACATCCAGGAGTCCTCGGCCACCACTCCCTCGGCCCGCGGGATCGCCACCGAGTGGATGAGGACCAGCACCAGCACGGCCCGGTCCTCCTCGGACCGCGCGCACGCCGGATCGGCCGCCAGCTCGGCGGCCACGTCGTCGCGGTAGCCCGAGGTCCACGCGCTGCGGGAGTGGATCAGGGTACGGCCGACGAGGGCCAGCATCTCCTCGACGACGCGCCGGTGGGACGGCTCCCGCAGCGCCGGGAACTTCACCTCGGGTGCCGGTTCGGCGGCGTACTCCACGGCCATGAAGGCGGCGACCAGCTCGGCGCGGCGCTTCTCGTCGTAGGGCCGCAGGAGCGGTTCGAAGAGTTCGGTCACGGTACCGCCTCGCCGTCGCGGTGCTCCGCGTCCTTCGCCGGCGGCCGGGGAAGGCGGCGAAGCAAGTCACGCAGGGAGGACAGCGACTCCTCGGGCCAGGTGGCGGTGCGCGGACCCAGCCGCAGGGTGCCGGCGGTCTCGTCGAGCAGCAGCCAGCCGGAGTCGGCCAGCCGGCGCAGATCCCCGAGCCCCCAGCGGCGCATCAGGTCGGCGTCGCCCCGGGCCATGCCGGCGTACACCTCGAGCGCGTCCGCGATGGCCGCCGTACGGCCGGGCCACGGGGCGTCGTCCAGGTCGGTCCAGCAGCAGCGCAGTGCCGCGGCGAGCACCCGGCGCGCCTGGCCGGGGCGGTCCATCGACGTCGCGGAGGTCTGGTACTCCTCGAGCACGGCCGGGGTCGCGCCGTCCGGCCAGGCCGGCAGCAGCCATATCCCGGCCGAACCGGCTGCCCGGGTCATCCCGGCCGGGGCCGGATCGGCCGGCGCGACGGCGAGCGGGCCGAGCACCCGGGCCCGGGCCCGGGCCAGCACGGCGGGATCCAGGCTCATCGCCCCAGCCGAGGAGCCGCCGGCTTTCGTCTCGGGCGCGACCTGCACGGGTGAGGAGGGGAGGTGCGGGGTCATGACGGGGTCCGTTCGAAGTCGCCGTGGGACAGCCACGAGGGCGAGTCGCCGGGGCGTGGCCGCAGCTCGGCCGACCAGGTGAGGCGATAGGGCAGGTCAGGGTGCAGATGAGCCGAGGACAGGTCGGCGAGCAGACGGCGCGACGTCGGCCAGTCCCCCGCGTCGGTCAGGACGTCATGGACGGCCACCCGGTCACGGCCGCGCAGGACCTGCTCGGCCACGGTGCGCAGCCGCGCCACCGCCGCGCCGCCGTCCGCGGAAGCGTCCTCCGACAGGCCGGGGTCGGCCACCGACGCCCGCGGCGGAGCCGGGCGCGGCGCCGTCGTCCGCGGGCCCTCCTCGACCGCCGTGACGATCGCGGCCGGGCCGTGCCAGGGCGCGGCCGCGTCGAACACGAACCCGTCCAGCACCGCCGCGAGCCGCTCCCGCGAGGCCGTGCGGGCGAAGGTGCGCCAGGTCTCCGGCGCTAGCAGGGTCAGGTTGCGGGTCGTGCCGGCCGAGTCGGTCAGCCGCGCCGCCGCCCGCCGCGACGCGTCACCGTAGGCGTAGATCGCCGCCCGCAGCTCGGTGCACGTCCGGTCCAGCTCCGGCCACCGTCGCAGGATCGCGCCGTGCAGCCGCTCGGCGCGCTGGATGATCTCCTCGCTGCCCCACAGCTTGGGCGCCTGCTCGCGCAGCTCCTCGATCGTGGCGTTGGTGAGGGTCAGCAGCTCCACGCTCCACAGCCGGAACGCCCGCGCGAGGCCCTCGGCGCCGCCGGCCGCCTGCTCGGCGGTCATGCCCGGGTCGCTCACGTTGAGCTGTTCCAGTGCCAGCAACCGGTGCATCTCCGACTGCCCGCCGTCGAGCATCATCCGGCGGACGAACATCAGCCCGACCACGCTGGTGAAGGAGGCGCGGTAGCGCAGCTGGTTGGGCTTGGGGAAGACCTCCCGGATCGCGCCGAGGCCCCTCAGCACGCGGAGCCGGTTCTCGAAGACCTCGGCCGGATAGCGACGGCAGACATAGCGCATCTGCTCGTGACCGAGGCCGTCCTCACCCGCGTCGGCGAACGCCGTCAGCAGGGTCTCGGCCACGTCCACGAGCTCCGGATCGTCGACGACCGCGCCGCTGTCGCGGGCGAGCGCGGCGAACATCTGGCGGTAGACGCCGAGGACGGCCTCGCCGACCAGCACATCGTCGAGTGTGGAGCCCGATGCGGCGTTCGCCGGTTCGGAGCTCGCCGGTTCGGGAACAGCAGGCACGGCGAACCACCGTACGGCCCCCGCGCCGAAAGGGT
This sequence comes from Streptosporangiaceae bacterium, assembly GCA_025964715.1. Classification (GTDB taxonomy): domain Bacteria; phylum Actinomycetota; class Actinomycetes; order Streptosporangiales; family Streptosporangiaceae; genus Actinomadura_C. Next base: position 37,821 of record JAOPYH010000342.1, read on the forward strand.
GACATCAGCGCCGGGGAAACTCTGAGACCGGTCCGGTCAGCCGAGCAGGTGGGCGTTCGGCCGGCGGGCGCGGTCGGCCAGCTCCGGGAGCTCGATCACCGTGACACCGGCCCCGCGCAGCAGGTCTGCTCCCTCGGCCTCCACGAACAGTGCGGGCTCGCGCCAGGCGTACACCACCCGCCGGATACCGGCCTCCAGGATCAGCCGCGCGCACGGCTTCGGCCTGGACGCCCGCCTGCCGCACGGCTCCAGCGAGCTGTAGATGGTCGCGACCCCGAGGTCCGGGCCGCCGCCGCTCTCGGCAGCGCCGGCGAGCTTGGCCAGGGCGGCCTCCTCGGCGTGCACCGCCGTATCGGTCTCGCGTGAGTGGCCACGGGCCAGCTCCTCGCCGGCGGCGGACACGATCACAGCGCCGACGGAGAAGGCCGCGCCGGACGGCGGGCACTCGGCCGCGAGGTCCGCCGCGAGCTCGAGCCAGGCCAGGTCGCGCGCGCGCCGGTCATCCACGTTCGGTCCTGATCAGATAGCGCAGCAGCACCACGTCGCCGATCCGGGTCGTCTCGGCCAGCCGCATGGGACGCTTGGCGTCCTGCGGGAAGATCCCCGGACGCACGAAGCGCGGCGCGCACGGATCTCCGACGAAGAACGGCGCCACCACCAGGTGGAGCTCGTCGGCGAGCCCCGAGGTGAGGAACTGTGTGTGGACGCTCCCGCCGCCCTCGACCATGAGGCGCCGGACCCCGCGCCGTTTGAGGTCGGCGAGGGCAGTCGGCAGGTTGACCGGATCGCCCGCGTCCACGACCTCGGCCCGCCCGTCCAGCCGCCCGCTGAGCTCGCACACGGCCGGTGAGGCGCAGTAGACGATCTTCGGCTCCTCGCCCGATGTGAAGAAGCGCGAGTCCGGATCGAGGTCGCCGCTGTTCGTGAGCGTGACCTTGGTCAGATCCGCCGGCGCCCCTCGGGCCAAGCGCCTTTCCTTGCGTGTGGGCGATTTCACCAGCAGCCCGGGATCGTCGCTGCGGACGGTACCCGCCCCCACCAGGATCGCGTCGTATCCGGCGCGGACGGCGTCCACGCGGTCGAAGTCCGCGGTGTTGGACAGACGGAGCCGCTCCGGGCCCGCGTCATCGATGTAGCCGTCCACCGACATCGCACAGCTGAGCAGAACGTACGGACGGTCACTCACGACATGATGTTACGACGAGTCCGATCCGGCGGGGAGGGCCGCCCTTTCCTCTGGCGTCGCGCGGACATGACCTCATCGTGACGATGCCGGGCGCCGCATTGTGATCCTTTGGGGTTTCGCGGCGTTTCTGGGACGGAAGTGTCTGGGGCGCAGCCTATGGTTACGGGGCGATGCGACTCCTCCACACCTCCGACTGGCATCTCGGCCGCTCCCTGCACCGGGAGGACCTGCTGGGTGCCCAGGCCGCCTTCGTCGACCACCTGGTCGAGACGGTGCGAGCCGAGCGGGTGGACTGCGTGCTCGTGTCCGGTGACGTCTACGACCGGGCGCTGCCGCCGGTCGACGCCGTGCACCTCTTCGACGAGGCCCTGAGGCGGCTCGCCCAGCTGACCCGCGTGGTCCTGATCGCCGGCAACCACGACTCGGGCCGGCGGCTCGGGTTCGGCTCGGGCCTCATGGACTCGGCCGGAGTGCACGTACGGACCGATCCGGCGTCCGTCGGACAGCCGGTGCTGGTCGACGCCCCCGATGGCGCGGTGGCGATCTACGGCATCCCGTATCTCGAGCCCGAACTCGTCCGCGCGCCCTGGGAGCTGGACCGGCGCAGCCACACCGCCGCGGTCACCGAGGCCATGCGGCGGATCCGGGCCGACCAGGCCCGGCGCGGCGCGCGCAGCGTCGTGCTCGCGCACGCCTTCGTCACCGGCGGTGCGGCCAGCGACAGTGAGCGCGACATCTCGGTGGGCGGGGTCTCCCAGGTGCCCGCCGGTGCCTTCGACGGGGCCGACTACGTCGCTCTGGGCCATCTGCACGGCCGCCAGACGATGACCGCGTCCGTCCGTTACTCGGGGTCGCCGCTCGCCTACTCCTTCTCGGAGGACCGCCAGCTCAAGGGATCGTGGCTGGTGGACCTGCCGTCGTCGCCGGGTGGCGATGACCTGTCGGCCGAGTTCGTCGAGGCGCCGGTCCCGCGGCGGCTGGCCCGTCTCCGCGGCCGGCTCGACGACCTGCTGACCTCCGACGCCTACGCGAGGTACGAGGACCACTGGGTGCAGGTGATCCTCACTGACCGGCAGCGGCCGGTGAGCGCGATGGAGCGCCTCCGCAGGCGCTTTCCGCATGCCCTCGTGCTGGGTTTCGAGCCGGACGGCGGCGGCCGGGACGCCGGGCGGTCCTGGTCCGAGCGCGTCAAGGAGCGCTCCGACCTGGATGTCGCCAAGGACTTCGTCGCCCATGTGAGCGGCGCGCCGGCCGTCGAGGCCGAGCGAGAGCTGCTGCATGAGGCCTTCGAGCACAGCCGCGTCAGGGAGTCCGGCGCATGAGGCTGCATCGGCTCGAGGTCACCGCGTTCGGGCCCTTCGCCGGGACCGTCGAGGTCGACTTCGACGCGCTGTCCGACGCCGGGCTGTTCCTGATCCAGGGGCAGACCGGGGCCGGCAAGACCAGCATCCTGGACGCCCTCTGCTTCGCGCTGTACGGCCAGGTTCCCGGCGCGCGCAACGCGGTCAAGGGCCTGCGCAGCGACCACGCGCCGCCGCAGCTGGGGCCGCGGGTCGTCCTGGAGCTGACCGTCCGAGGCCGCCGGCTGCGGATCACCCGGTCACCGTCCTGGGAACGGCCCAAGAAGCGCGGCGCCGGCACCACGACCGAGCAGGCGCGGGTCATCGTGGAGGAATACGCCTCGGGTGCCTGGACCGGCAGGTCCACGCGACTCGACGAGGCCGGGCACTTCATCGGCGCCCTGCTTGGCATGACGGCCGACCAGTTCTGCCAGGTCGCCCTCCTTCCACAGGGGGAGTTCGCGGCCTTCCTGCGAGCCGGGGCCGAGGAACGCCGGAAGGTCCTGGAGCGGCTGTTCGGCACTGAGGTCTTCACCCAGGTGGAGAAGTGGCTCGCCGAGCGCAGAGCCATGGCCGGCCGGCAGGCCGAGGAGCTGCGGGTCGCGGCCGAGTCCACCGCCGACCGCATCGCCGAGACGGCCGGGACCGACCGGCCGGGCGCCCATCCCGCACTCGGCCGTGGCCTGATCCCCGAGCCCCGCCGGGAGCAGGCACCCGAGAGCGCCGGTCACGAGACGCTGCTCCCGTGGGCCACGGAGCTCGCCGGGCATCTCGAGGCGATGGTGACCGTGACCGAGACGCTGGCCGCGGAGGCCTCCAGCGCACTCGAGGCGGCGCGCGGTGCCGCGGAACGTGGCCGCGCGGTCGCGGACCGGCAGGGCCGCCATGCCGACGCGCTGCGCCGCCGGCACGCCCTTGCCGCGCGGGCGGACGAGCGCGCCGCGCTGACCGGGCGCCGGGACCGAGCCGCCAAGGCCGGCCGGGTGGTCCCCCTCATCCGGGCGGTGGCCGCCCGGGCGGACCAGGCAGAGCAGACCCGCGGCCGGGCGGCGCAGGCACGCGCCGCGGTATCCGAGCTGGTGCCGAGCACCGCACCGGAGGACGTGCTCGGCAAGGCGGAGCGAGACCGCCGCGACGAGGCCGCCGGTCTGGAGCGGCTGCGCGACGACGCCGGGCGCCTGCGGGACATGACCGGTGAGATCGCCGGGCTGGCACGCCGGCTGGAGGGCTTCGACCGGCAGGAGGACGAGCTGGCCATGCTCCTCACGGAGCTGCCTGACCTGGTCACCGAAGGCCGGAACGAGCTCGAGGGCGCCCGTGTGCGCGTCGCGGGACGGCCGGGCGCGCTGGCGGCGGTGGCCGAGGCGGCAGGCCGGATCGAGTCCGCCCGGCGCAGGGACCTCGTGGCGGCGGGCCTCGTCGAAGCCGAAGCCGGTCACCGCACGGCCGTCGACGCCGCGCAGGAGAGGCGTGACCGGCTGCAGGAGATCCGGCAGGCCCGGCTCGACGGGATGGCGGCGCTCCTCGCGCGCGAGCTTGTCGCCGGTGAGCCGTGCCGGGTCTGCGGCTCGCCGGACCATCCGGATCCGGCGGTGGCGCTCGCCGGGGTCCCGACGGACGTGGAGGAGGATGCGGCGCAGGCCGCTTATGACCGGGCACAGGAGTGCAGGGAAGAGAGCGCCGCCCGGCTCGCGGAGCTCCGGACCGAACTCGACGGGCTCCTGGAGATCACGGAGGAGCCCCTCAGTGTCCTGGGACAGGCGCTGGCCGTCGCTGACGAGGCACTGGTGGTCGTCGACGCGGACGTCCTGCGCACCGAGGAACTGAGTGGACAGCTCGAGCAGGCGGAGGCCCGGCTCAGCGAGGCCCGGCAGCGGCGCGAGACCCTTCTACGCGAACGGACCGAGAGCGGCACCAGCCATGCCGAGCTGACCGCCGCGGCGGCACGGCTGGCCGAACGGCTCGACCTCGCCCGCGGGGACGACGCGACCCTGGAGGCGCGCATCGAGCGGCTCACCGGCGACGCGGAGCTGCTGCGGCACGCCGCCGAGGCCACGCGACTGGCGCGCACGGCCGCGGACGAGCTGCTCGGGTCACGGGCGGCCGCGTCGGACGCCGCGCGTGAGGAGGGCTTCGACGCACCGGAGGAGGCGGAGCAGGCCGCGCTGCCGGAGGAAGAGCGCGTGCGGCTCGACACCAGGCTCCGCGCCTTCGACGACGAGGACGCGGCCGTACGCGCCGTGCTGCACGACCCCGAGCTCGCCGCGGCGGCGGCGCTGCCGGCGCCCGATCTCGCGGCGCTGGACGACGGCCTGGCCACCGCGGAGGCCGCGCACACCGGAGTCGCCGGCGCATGCCAGCGCGCCCGGCAGCGGCGCGACCGCCTGGCCGAGCTCCGCGCGGTGCTGACGGACCGGGTGGAGGCCTGGCGGCCCGCGGCCGAGCGGCACGCGGTCGCGGCCCGTCTCGCCGGTATGACGTCCGGCCAGCCTGGGGTCAACCGCCTGAGCATGCGCCTGTCGGCGTACGTGCTGGCGGCCCGGCTGGAGCAGGTGGTCGCGGCCGCGAACGAGAGGCTCGCCCGCATGTCCTCCGATCGTTATGCACTGGTCCACACCATGGACAAGGCGGCGGGGGACCGGCGGGGCGGCAGTGGAGGGCTCGGGCTCCGGGTGGCCGACACCTGGACCGGTCAGGAACGCGACCCCGTGACCCTCTCGGGGGGCGAATCCTTCGTCACATCCCTGGCCCTCGCGCTCGGCCTGGCCGACGTCGTCACCGCCGAGGCGGGCGGCACCGAGATCAACACCCTCTTCGTGGACGAGGGCTTCGGCACCCTCGACGAGGACACCCTGGACGAGGTGATGGACGTCCTCGACGGCCTGCGAGACGGCGGCCGCGCGGTCGGCATCGTCAGCCATGTCGCCCAGCTCCGCACCCGCATCCCCGCCCAGTTGCGTGTCCGCAAGGACCGCACCGGCTCCACAGCCGCCGTCACCCTCTGAGGGGATAGAGCGGACACGGCCATACACCGGACACGGCCATACAGCGCCGCGCGTACAGTCGCCGCCATGGCCGATCCTCTGTTCGTCCCCGCCGGCTTCGCCGTGCCCGGCGGACTCGTCGCCCGATCGTTGCGCTTGGAGCCCCTCGGTCCCCAGCACAACGACGAAGATCACGAGGCGTGGACCTCAAGCATCGAGCACATCCGCGGCACCCCGGGCTTCCACGGCCGGTCGTGGCCGGTCGACGGCATGACTCTCGAGGAGAACCTCGCCGACCTGCGGCGGCACGCGGACGACTTCGCCGCGCGGACCGGCTTCACCTACACCGTCATCGATGGCTCTGCCGGCCGGGTCGTCGGGTGCGTGTACATCTATCCCGGGCGGCACGAGGGACAGCAGGGATACGACGCCGACGTTCGCTCGTGGGTACGTGCCGACCGGGCCGAGCTGGACGAGCCGGTGTACGAGGCCGTCACCGCCTGGCTCGCGACGGCCTGGCCCTTCGTCCGCGCGGAATACGCCTCCAGACGGCGGTGAACCTCCACGCGCGGAGCCGGCACGGCGAATCCGGTCAGAGGTCCGGTCAGAGTCAGAGGTAGAGACCGGTGCCGTGCTCTGGGCCCTCCTTGGCCACGGCGTGCAGGTCGCGTTCCCGCATGACGAGGTAGTCCTGGCCCTGGATCTCGACCTCGAACTGGTCGTCGGGATGGAAGAGCACGCGGTCGCCGACCTTCACCGTGCGGACGTGATGGCCGATGCCGCAGACCTTCGCCCACACGAGCCGCTGCGCCTGCTGCACGGTCGCCGGGATCACGATGCCACCGCTGCTGCGTCGCTCACCCGGCTCCTGCTCGACCCGGAGCATCACCCGGTCGTGCAGCATCTGCACCTCGAACTTCGCCTCGGACATCCTGAAATGTTACTGCTCGACCCGATTGACCTGACCAGGCACGGGCGCCGTTCCGGCGGGCCGGAGCGCAGAGGCGATCCTCTTCACAGGCATGCCCAGGCGTCGGCGACGACATCGCGCAGGCCGGAGCGGCGGGGCCGCCACCCGAGGTCGCGCTGCGCGGCGGAGCAGTCGGCCACCAGCATCGGTGGCTCCGGCTGCGGCGGCCTGTGCACGCGGGGGACAGGGCGGCCGGTGACCTCGGCCACGACGTCCAGGACCTCGCTGACCGACACGCCGACACCGCTGCCGATGTTGTAGACCCGCTGTTCGCCGGGGCGCACGGCCTCCAGGGCCCGGACGTACGCGGCGGCGAGGTCGTCCACGTGTACGAACTCGCGGACCGCGCCGCCATCGCCGTTGACCTCCATGTGCGGCAGTCGTCCCGCCGCCACCCGCAGGGCCCTGGGGATGAGGCGCGAGGGATCGGGATCGCCGCGGCCGTCCACCGATCCCGCGACGTTGAAGGTGCGCAGGACCGTCGCTCCGATCGCGCCCGTGGAGGCGTGGAACCGGATGGCCTGCTCGGCGGCGAGCTTCGACGCCCCGTAGGCGTTGGTCGGCACCGGCGGCTCCGTCTCCCGGATCGGCTGCCGGTCCGGCGCGCCGTACACGGCCGCGGTCGATCCGTACACCAGGCGGACCTGGCCCTGCACCGCTTCCAGGAGGTTCACCGTGCCGTGCACGTTCGCCGTGAAGAAGTCCAGCGGCCGCCGGAGCGACTCGCGCACGCGGGTCAGTGCGGCCAGGTGGCACACGCCGTCGAACCCGCCCGTCAGGGCTTGGCGCATGGCGGCCGGGTCGAGGAGGTCGGCGACGACCGGCGTCGCCCCCGCCGGTAGCGCCGGGATCCGCTCGGCCCGCCGGACCAGCCCCACCACCTCATGCCCGGAGGCGATGAGCCGCCGGCCCACCGCGTAGCCGACGTACCCGGCCGCGCCCGTCACCAGAATCCGCACGTGACCCATCAAAACAGGCGGACCGGCCGGAGCGGCAGGTCCCGTGCCGCCTCGGCGGCGGGTCAGCGCTCGCCCTCCCAGGCCCTGACCTGGCACGGAGCCCGGCGATGACCGCGGCCCATGGCAGAAGTGCACAAAGACGGGCACAAAATTTGATCTTGGCAGTTGCCGGTCATGCGAGCACAATCGCCTGGCGTGTCTTTTCAGCGCGAATGCCGTAGGCGATGGGAGACCTGATGTCCCGACGACCCTGGATATGGCTGGCGGTCGCAGGCCTTGTCGTGACAACGGGCACAGCGGCCGTCGGCTATACCGGCCGGGAGCCCGACGTCGCCACGCGCAGACCCGTGGCGCAGATCCGGCAGGACCCCGGCGAGGCGATGCTCGCCCAGCGGATCGCCGGGGACAGCGTCGTCGACGCACATTCCTACGAGCGGGCACGGGACCGGCTGCGGCAGCTGGCCACGCGGTACGCCGGCCGCGCCGAGATCTCCGGCGTGGCCTGGCGGAGCGAGGGGCCCACGACGATCGGAGGCCGGCTGGAGGACATCGCCTCGGACGGTTCGGGGACGCTGTGGGTCGCCGCGGCCGGCGGCGGCGTCTGGCGGAGCCGCGATGGCGGGAAGACCTTCCAGCGCTCCTGGCCGGACTCGCTGACACAGGCGGTCGGGGCACTGACCAGAGGTCCGGACGGGGTGCTCTGGGCGGGCACCGGTGAGACGGGCCCCGGCGGTGGCAGCACGACCTTCGCCGGCACCGGGCTTTACAAGTCCGCCGACGGGGGAAAGACGTGGAGCCGCTCCGGCCTCGCCGACTCCCGCCGCATCGCCGAGATCCTCGTCGACCCGGGCAATGCCAATCGGCTCTACGTCGCCGTCTCCGGTGACCTGTTCAAGCCGGGCGGGACCCGCGGGGTCTACCGGTCCGAGGACGCGGGCCGTACGTGGAGCAGGGTGCTCGCCGGCGCGACCCCGACCACGGGCGCGGCCGACATCGCCATCGACCCGAAGAATCCGCGCAACCTCTACGCCACGCTGTGGGACCATCAGCGCCGGCCGGACCTGCGTCAGTACGCCGGCATCGGGTCGCGGGCCTACAAATCCACCGATGGCGGCGGCACCTGGCGCGAGCTGGCCGGAGGGCTTCCCGCGCCGACCGCCGACACCGGACGGCTGGCGATCGCGCTCGCCCCGTCCGATCCGAGCCGTCTCTATCTCATGCGCATCCACCGGCTCGGCAACTTCGACGGCCTCTGGACCTCCGCCGACGCGGGGGCCAGCTGGACCCGGCTGCCCGACAACCCCGTCCTGAGCTCGTCGCAGAGCAGTTATGGCTGGTGGTTCGGCCGGATGTGGGTGTCTCCGGCGGACCCGAAGGACCTGTGGGCGGCGGGGGTGCCTTTGCTGCGCTCCCGCGACGGCGGGCAGACCTGGGGCTACGGCGCGGCGGACATCCACGCCGACCAGCACGCGATGCTGTGGGAGAACGGCCGTCCGGGGCGGATGTACGTCGCCAACGACGGCGGGTTCTACCGTACGAACGACGACGGCGGCAGCTGGACCAAGGCGACCTCCGAGCCGTACACGCAGTACTTCACCGTGGACGTCGGCGAGCAGGACCCCGGCCGCCTGGTCGGCGGCGCGCAGGACAACGGCTGCAGCCGGTCCTACGGCGCGCCGGAGGGCTGGAATGTCTTCGACTGCGGTGACGGGCTCGAGACGCTCATCAACCCGGTGAACCAGAACATCGTCTACTCCTGCTCGCAGTACGGCTATTGCAGCCGGTCCACGGACGGCGGCGAGACCTCACGCGGCTTCATCAGGGCCACGACCTCCACCCGGCGGAACTGGAAGGCGCCGCTGGAGTTCGACCCCGGCAACCCGCAGATCATGTACTACGCGGGCAACATCCTGAACCGCTCGGCCGACGGTGGCGTCACCTGGAAGCCGATCAGTCCCGACCTCACCGAGGGCGAGGGCCCCGATCCGCAGTACAGCTTCGGGACACTGACCTCGGTCGCGCCGGCCAAGAGCGATCCGAACCGGATCTACATCGGCGCGGACGACGGCACCGTGGCGGTGACCCGCGACGGCGGAGCCCACTGGACCAAGATCAACGCCGGCCTGCCGGACCGGTGGGTCACCAGGCTGCGGGTGGACCCGGCGAACGCGGACGTCGTCTACATCACCCTGTCGGGCTTTCGCTCCGGCAGCGACGCCGCGAACGTCTTCCGCAGCACGGACGGGGGCACCACCTGGAAGAACATCAGCGGCACGCTGCCCAACGCGCCGGTGAACGACATCGTCCAGGCCGGCCACTCCCTGTACGTCGCCAGCGACGTCGGTGTGTTCTACAGCCCCACGGGGGGCTCTCTCTGGCTGCCGATGCCGGGGCTCCCGGAGACGGCGATGACCGAGCTGCGGGTCCACCAGCCGAGCCGGCGGCTGTATGTGTCCAGCTTCGGCCGCGGGATCTACAGCACCCGGATCGGGGTGCGATGAGCATGAACCTTCATCCCGGAGAGCGGCCGCGGGCCGCCACCGTGGCCGGCGCCGCTCTCATCGCCGCTCTGGTCGTGACGGGGCTGGCCTCGTGCGGCTCGCGGGCGATGCCGGCCGGCGCCTGCGCGCCCCCCGTCGCGGTGGAGGGCGCGCGGCTGACCGCCCTGCCGCTGGACCTCAGCGGAGCCGGCACCGTCACCGAGGTACGGTCGGGCGCCGGCCGGATCGGCGCGACCGCCGTCACCGAATCCACCGTCGACGAGTCCTACGCACGGGTGCGCGGCATGCTGGGTAAGGGTGGCTTCAAGATCACCGCGGGGGAGAGTGAAGGGTCCGAGGCCGAGGTCTATTTCTCCCGGGGCAAGGAGACCGCCGGCTCCGTCAAATTCGTGCAGGGCCCCTGCGAGGGACAGGCGACGATGAAGCTCAATGCCACGTCAACGGCTGTCCGGTAGCGCCTCCCGGAGGCTTGAGTACAATGCCGTGGTGACCGTGAACCATGACTGATCGCCCCGGCAGCACGGTCCGCACCCGGGTACGGGAGATAGCGGACGGGCACGAGCGGGTGCGACGTGACACCCTCGCCACCGAAGAGCCGATGGAGCTGCGGCTCCTCGCCGGTGGAGACCGGCGCACCGTCGCCATCACCATGCGGACCCCCGGCCGCGACTTCGAGCTCGCCGCGGGGTTCCTGCACGGCGAGGGCGTCGTGACCAGCGCCGAGGAGATCCGGCGCATCTCCTACTGCACCGACGTCGACGTCGAGCAGCAGTACAACATCGTCAACGTGGCGCTCGACGAGCTGCCGGACCTGCCCTCGCTGGATCGGCATTTCACCACCACGAGCGCGTGCGGGGTCTGCGGCAAGGAGAGCCTGGAGGCCCTCAAGATCCGAGGCTGTCCCGTGCTCGGCGAGGGGCCGGCCGTCGACGCCGAGATCGTCTACGGCCTGCCGGACGCGCTCCGCCGCGGCCAAGGGCTGTTCGAGTCCACGGGCGGCCTGCACGCCGCCGGGCTGTTCACCGCGGACGGCGAGCTTCTCTGCGTACGGGAGGACGTGGGCAGGCACAACGCCGTCGACAAGCTCATCGGGTGGGCGCTGCTCTCCGGGCGGCTGCCACTGAGCGATCACATCCTGATGGTGAGCGGGCGGACGAGCTACGAGATCATGCAGAAGGCGCTCGCCGCCGGAATCCCCATGGTCTGCGCCGTCTCGGCCCCGTCGAGCCTCGCGGTCTCGCTGGCCACGGAGTTCGGCATGACCCTGGTGGGGTTCCTGCGCGGCCGGCGCTTCAACATCTACTCGGGCTACGAGCGCGTGCGGGTCCCGGAGCCGGCCGGGCCGCCGTAGATCAGTTTTGATCGGGGGAATCGCCATCGGGGGTCAGCCGCAGGACCAACGGAGGTTCCCGATGTCCGCCACCTTCATGGAAGACCGGAAAGACCCGACCCGCGGCCGCTGGTTCATCGCGGCCGCCGCGGTGCTGGTGCAGCTCGCGCTCGGCGCTGTGTATTCCTGGAGCGTCTTCTCCAAGGCGCTCCAGAAGGAGAACGCCTTCCACCTGTCCAAGGCGCAGGCGGCGCTCCCGTTCTCTGTCACCATCGCGATGATCTTCCTCGGGACCTACCTCGGTGGCCGGATCCAGGACCGTCGCGGGCCCCGGATGGTCGCCCTCGTGGGCGGCCTCGTCTACGCCGCCGGGATCCTGCTGGCCGGCGCCGCCTCCGGCGCCGGTGACCTGTGGCTGCTGGTCCTCGGGTACGGGGTGATAGCCGGGTTCGGGCTCGGCCTCGGCTACATCGTCCCGATCGCGATGCTGCAGAAGTGGTTCCCGGACAAGCGGGGCCTGATCACCGGGATCGCCGTCGGCGGGTTCGGCTTCGGCGCGGTGATCACCTCACCGATCGCGCAGCGGCTCATCGAGCGTTATCCCGACGTCCCGACCCGGTCGTTCGGGTGGCTCGGCCTCGGCTATCTCGTCATGACGGTGGCGGGCGCGTCGCGGTTCCGCAACCCGCCAGCGGGCTACGCGGTGCCAGGGTGGCGGCCGGCCGCCACCGGGCGGGTCGTGGAGACCGGTCGCGACTACACCCAGGCCGAGGCACTGCGCACGCCGCAGTGGTACCTGCTCACCGCGATCCTGTGCCTCAACGTCATCGCGGGCATCGCGCTGATCTCGGTGATCGCCGCCGCGTCCGGTGACATCGCCGGTTACAGCGCCGCCGGCGCGGCCGGCCTGACCGGGTTCATGGGCCTGTTCAACGGCGGCGGCCGCATCCTGTGGGGCTGGCTGTCCACGCACACCGGCCGGATGACAGCCTTCCTCGGGATGCTCGCCCTGCAGGGACTGTGCTTCCTGATCCTCCCGCACGCCTCCTCGGCCGTGCTGTTCGCGCTGCTCGCCGCAGTGATCTACCTCTGCTACGGCGGCGGCTTCGGGGCGATGCCGGCCACCGCCGGGGACTTCTTCGGGCTCCGCAACGCCGGAGCGATCTACGGGCTCATGATCATCGCGTGGAGCCTCGGCGGCGTGGTCGGGCCGCTGCTGGTGGCCTCGCTGATCAACGGGAACAACTACACGACGGCCTTCACCACGGTCGGCGTCATCGCGCTGGCCGGCATGGCGCTCCCGCTGCTCACCCGGCCCCGGGCGGCGCGGGAGGAGGCCTCGGCCGCTCCGGCCCCGGCGGTGGACTAGCCCGCGGGGCGGCTCACTGGTAGGTGCGGCCGGTCCGGGACGACAGCCGTCCGGCGATGCCGCGCGGGATCAGCTTGCCGAGCCCGACGAGGGTCTTGTACTGCGCCCCGGGCACGCTGACGTGAAGGCCACGGCGGAAGTCCCGCACGGCCGCGTCGACGAGCTTGCCGGCGTCGAGCCACATGAACTCGGGCAGCTCGGACATGTCCATCCCGGCCCGGTCGTGGAACTCTGTGTGCACGAACCCCGGGCACAGCGCCATGACGTTGACGCCCCTACCGGCGATGTCCTGTGCCACACCCTCGCTGAAGCCGACGACCCACGCCTTAGACGCGCCGTAGGTGCCCCGGGAGAAGAAGGCCGCGACCGAGGCGACGTTCACGACGCCGCCCCGACCGCGTTCGATCATGGCCGGCACGGCCGCGTGGGTCAGCCGCAGGACGGCCTCGCAGTGGACCTTGAGCATCCTGAGCTCGTCGGCCAGCGGCACCTGGAGGAACCGGCCCTTGTGCCCGAAGCCGGCGTTGTTCACCAGCAGCTCGATGCCGTGCGCCACCCGGCGCTCGGCCACCGTGAGGCCCTCCTCGGTGGCGAGGTCGGCGGCGAGGACCTCGACCCGGACGTGGTAGGCGGCGTGGAGCTCCTCCGCGGCCTTTCGGAGCCGTGGCTCGTCCCGGGCGAGCAGGACGAGGTCGAAGCCGTCGGCGGCCAGGCGGTGGGCGAAGGCGGCGCCGATTCCGGCGGTGGCGCCGGTGATGAGTGCGGTTGGCATGGAGGCAGTTTAGGCCCCGGCCGTCATCGGTCCGCGGCGCTCAGGCCTTCCGCGCCAGGAAGTCGTGCGGGTCGGGCCGCCTGGTGGCGTGACGGTAGGCGAACGTGAAGCCCGGCCAGTTGGTCACCTGCTTGCCGTCCGCGGTCCGGTACCAGCTAGTGCAGCCGGCCTCCCACACGGTGGCGCGCATCCGCCTGCGCACGTCCCGATTGAACGCGCGCTGTACGCCCGGCCGGACGTCGATCCAGGACAGCCGGTGCCTGCGGATGGCCTCGACGCAGCGGCGGATGTAGCGGATCTGGGACTCCAGCATGTAGATGATCGAGCTGTGGCTGAGGTTGGTGTTCGGCCCGTAGAGCAGGAACAGGTTCGGGAAGCCGCTCACGGTGATGCCCAGGTAGGCCTCGGCGCCGTCCCGCCAGGCCGCGTCGAGGTCCTGACCACCGCGCCCGGTGATCCGCATCGGGGCGAGGAAGTCCCCGGCCTGAAACCCGGTGCCGTAGATGATCACGTCGACGCGCCGCTCGGTACCGTCACGGGTCACCACCCCGGCCGGTGTGATCCGCTCGATCGGATCGGTGACCAGTTCGACGCTGCTGCGGGCCAGCGCGGGGTAGTAGTCCCCCGACAGCAGGATCCGCTTGCAGCCCATCGGATAGTCCGGCAGCAGCGCTCGGCGCAGGCCGGGATCGGCGACCTGCCCGGCGAGGCGACGCCGGAACGCCTTGGCCGGCTGTTGGAACAGCCGGGGGTAGCGCACGAAGGCGAGCGCACGGGACTCCAGGCGCACGTAGGTCTTCGCGCGGCTCAGGGTCCGCAGTGCCGGGACCCGCCGAAGCGCGAGCTTCTCCCATGCCGTGTACGGCCGGTCAGGCTTGTCCAGGACGTACGGCGCCGAGCGCTGGAAGACGTGGAGTTGTTCGGCGACCTCCGCGACCGGGGGCACGAACTGGATCGCGCTGGCACCCGTCCCGACCACGGCCACGCGTTTTCCGGTCAGGTCGCAGTCGTGGTCCCAATGAGCGGAGTGGAAGCTCGTCCCGGCGAAGCTGTCCCGGCCGTCGATACGCGGCGTCGCGGGGCGGCTCAGCTGGCCGCAGGCCGAGATCAGGACGCGGGAGGCCAGTTCCCCTGCCGTGGTGCGGATCCGCCACAGGCCGGTCTCCTCCTCGAAGGCCGCTCCGCGGACCTCGGTGCCGAACCGGATGTGGGGCGTGACGCCGTAGCGCTCAGCGCAGTCCCGGACATAGCCGAGGATCTCTTCCTGTACCGGATACCTGCGGCTCCAGTCGGTCTTGGGCGCGAAGGAATAGGAGTAGAGGTGCGAGGGAACGTCGCAGGCCGCACCCGGATAGGTGTTGTCGCGCCAGGTGCCGCCGACCTCGAGGGCCTTCTCCAGGACCACGAGATCGCGGACGCCCGCCTGTTTCAGCCGGATCGCCATGCCCACGCCGGCGAACCCGGCCCCGATGATCACAACGCTGTGCGGAGAGTTCATCTGCCGTCCCGAATCCCGGTCGCGCGTCAGTTGTCCTCGAAGCCCCGGGGGACGATGACCCGCAGGGCGTTCGGCACGAGTGTGACCCGTACCGGCGTCTCGCCGCGAATCTCCCCGTCGACGTCCACCGGCAACGGCGGATCCGTGCGGATGAACACCTCATCACCGGTGTTGATGAACTCGTCCTCGCGCAGGCTGCGGCGGTGACCGGTGAGCACATGGCGCAGGGTCGCGGCAGCCAGCTTGAGCCGTGCCTCGTCACCGAGCCGGTAGACCGTCAGCAGCCGGTCGTCAGGGCCGGCGTCCGCGGCGATCGGCCGGCCACTGTGATGACTGCCGTTGGCGATGTTGAGCTGGTGGGTGGTGAGGTCGTGCGTTCGGCCGCCGAGATGGACGGTGGCCTTGAACGGCGGGTGGGAGGGCATCAACCGGGCCGCGGTCAGCGCGTAGGCGCCGCGCCCGAGAACCCGCTTGAGGCCATGCGGGACGTGGCCGGCCACCTCCACTGACAGCCCAAGGCTGATCATGTTGGCGAAGACCTCCCCCGCCTTGTCCTGCGGGTCCGAACTCCTGTGCACGCGGCCGACGTCGACATCGGCGATCTTGCCGTCGCGCAGCACCGCCACCGCGCGGGACAGTTTTACCGGTAGTTCGAGGCCGCGGGCGAAGTTGTTGGTGGTGCCGAGCGGGAGGAGACCGAGCGCGACGTCGCGCTCCGCGAGATGGCCGACCGCCTCTTTGACCGTGCCGTCACCGCCGCCGACCACGATGAGGTCGGGGGCCAGGTCCAGGGCCTCCCCGAAGATCTCCGGGAGCCGTTCCGGGTCGGCGACGGGGAAGACACGGGCGAAGGTGAGGCCCGCCTGGTCCAGCAGCCGCACTGCCTGGTCGAAGTGGCGGCGACCGCGCCGCGAGCGCACATTCACGATGAGGACCGCAGGGCCTCCCTGGCGGATCGCGGTCTCTAGCTGGTCCTTGGTCCGCATCGGACTGGTCCGGTCCTTCCACATGCGTACGGGCGGTGTGTCCGGGGGTCCGGACCCGAGGTGCGGGATGTAGCTTGCCAGGCGGCCGGGGAGGCGGTCATCACGGGTCAGTGTCCGCAGTTGCCATCGCCACGCCGCGGGTGCGGGTGCGGCGGGTCGGCCTCGGCGACGTGCCGTGGTCCGTGCGAGTCCTCGCAATGCGAGGGGTCGCGCGCGGACCGCTCCGTCGCGTGGTCGACCTCGAGTGTCGCGTGCGTGATCCCGTAGGTCTCGTTGAGCACGCTCTTGAGGTCACGGCCCACGGCATGGCAGTCGCCGCCCGGGTCCACCAGCACGTGGGCGGACATCGCGGTGTAGCCGGAGCCGACCTCCCACACGTGCAGATCGTGCACCTCTTCGACGCAGGGCCGCTGGGCCAGCCGGGCGCCGATCTCGCTCGGATCGATGCCGGCCGGAGCGGCCTCCATCAGGACCCGAGCGGCGTCCCTGAGCAGGCCGTAGCCGGCCTTGAGCATGAGCGCGGCCACCACCAGGGAGGCGAGCGCGTCCGCCCGGCCGAATCCGGTGATCCATATGACCAGGCCGGCGACGGCGGTGGCGATGAAGGCGTAGAGATCGTTCAGGATGTGCTGGAAGGCGCCCTCCACGTTGAGGTTCGCACGGTCGGCACGGCTCAGCAGCCAGGTGGCGAGCAGGTTGACGGCGATGCCCGCCAGTGCCGTGGCCAGGACGAGCGGCCCGGCGACCTCCGGGGGACGGATGAGCCGCCGGAAGGATTCGAAGACGAAGTAGCCGGCCAGAAGGATCAGCGTCAGCCCGTTGATCTGCGCGGAGAGGATCTCGGCGCGCTTCAGCCCGTAGGTGTAACCGCCGCGTGGCGGACGCGCCGCCACGCGCATCGCGACAAGGGCCAGCGCGATGGAGAACGCGTCGGTGAGCATGTGTCCGGCGTCGGTGATCAGCGCCAGTGAGCGCGCCATCAGCCCGACGACCACCTCGACGGCCATGAACGCCAGAAGCAGCGCCAGCGCGCCCCAGAGGTGACGGCGGTCGGCGTTCACCGACACGGCGTGGCCGTGCCCGTGCCCGTGTTCAGCGCCGCGGCTCATCGGTCTCACCCTTGTGGCCGATGTGGACCAGTGCCAGGTCGAGGAGCATCCGCACGTGGGAGTCGTCGAGGCGGTAGTAGGCCATCCGGCCGGACCTGCGCACCCGCACGACGCGGTGCGCGCGCAGCAGCCGCAGCGCGTGTGAGACGGCCGACTCGCTGTGCCCGCACGCGGCGGCGATGTCGCACACGCACATCTCACCGCCCTCCAGCAGTGCGGTGATCACCCGGAGCCGGCCCGCGTCGGCGAGCAGCCCGAACACCTGAGCGAGCTCCTCGACCGCCTCGGCCTCCGGCATGGCCGCGGCTACCATCGTGACGCGCGCCCGGTCGACGACCCGCACAGCACACTGATCCAGGGGCTTATATGAAGCAACGCTCATACGTTCAAATGTAGGCATTGGGTCCCAGCGCTGGCAAGCGGTGGTGCGGCGGAGGTGGTGCGGATCAGCTCCGATCAAGGCCGCGTTCCGCCCATTCCTTGAGGTCACGGCCTTCCACGGCCGCGGCCATGAGCTCGGGAAAGGCGTCGGGCGTGCAGGCGAACGACGGGACGCCCATGGCCGCGAGCGCGGCGGCGGTCTCGTGGTCGTAGGCCGGCGCACCCTCGTCGGACAGGGCCGTGAGGGCCAGGACCTGGGTGCCCGCGGTCGTCATCGCGGCGACCCGCTTCAGCATCTCGGTGCGGATCCCGCCCTCGTAGAGGTCGCTGATCAGCACGAAGATCGTGTCAGCGGGACGGGTGATGAGTTGCCGGCAGTAGGCGAGGGCCCGGTTGATGTCGGTGCCGCCTCCGAGCTGGGTGCCGAACAGCACCTCCACCGGGTCGTGCAGCCGGCCGGTCAGGTCCACGACGGAGGTGTCGAAGACGACCAGGGAGGTACGGAGCGACGGGATCGAGGCCAGCACGGCCGCGAAGACGCCGGCGTAGACCACGGACGCGGCCATGGACCCGCTCTGATCGACGCAGAGGACGATGTCCCGCTTGACCGCGTGCCGGCGCCGCCCGTAGCCGATCAGCCGTTCGGGGACCACAGTGCGGTGCGCGGGGAGGTAGTGCCGGAGGTTGACGCGGATGGTGCGGTTCCAGTCCACGTCGGCGAGCCGCCGTGGCCGCTCCAGCCGCGCGGAGCGGTCCACCGCCCCGCCGATCACGGACCGGGTGGGCTCGGCGAGCCGTCTCTCCAGCTCCCGGACCACCTTGCGGACGACCGCGCGCGCCGTCTCCCTGGCCCGGTCGGGCATCACCTTGTTCAGCGACAGGATGGTGGCGGCCAGGTGCACGTCGGGCTCGACCGCCTCGAGCATCTCCGGTTCGAGCAGCAGGCGGGTCAGGTCCAGCCGCTCGATCGCGTCCTTCTGCATCACCTGCACCACGGTGGAGGGGAAGAAGGCGCGGATGTCGCCGAGCCAGCGGGCCACCTTGGGCGCTGACGCGCCGAGTCCCGCCCCGCGGCCCCCGCTGGTCCTGCCGGTGCCCCCGCCCTGGCCGTACAGCGTCTCCAGGGCCTTGTCCATCCGGGCGTCGTCTCCGTCGAGCACGACGCCGGTGCCGCCGGCGGCCTCGTCGCCGAGCACCAGACGCCAGCGCCGCAGCCTCTCGTCAGCGTCCACATGTCCTCCCGCGAACCCATCGTGATCTTGGAGCCGTTGGCGTGACACCGCGCCGCCGCGATCACGGGGGAGAGGCGGGGTGGCCGAGGATCTGGGCGACGGTGCGGCCGGCCAGGTCGGCGCGTACGAGATCGAGGTCCGGCTCGTGCTCGGGAGCACGCGAGGGCGGGCCGTCCAGGTGCGCCGCCCGTTCGCCGATGGACCGTCGCTCCGGGGCCTCGAATCCTGAGAAGGTCCGGCGCAGCAGGGGGAGCACGTCGGTGAACGACGCCTCCGGCAGGCCTGAGATCCAGCCGTCCACGAGGCGCAGCAGCGCGTCGTCGTGCACCAGGACCAGGCCGCCGCCGGCCAGGAACCCCTCGATCCACGCCGCCGCCCTGGCGGGGGGCTGGCCCACCGAAACCGCCCGGGCCATGCGGTCGGCGACGTTGCCGAGCGGCCGGTCGGGGGCGCCGGGGCCCCCCGGCGGGACGTGCTCGTGGACGCGGTCGCTGAGCAGGCCGGCCTCGAGCAGCAGCCGGGTGAGGCGGCCCTCGATGAGGCCGTGCAGCTCCGGCCGGTCGATCAGTCCGGCCAGGGTCCGGCGCCAGCGTGCGAGGTGGTCGCCGTCGTCGAGCAGGGCGAGCGCCTCGTGCACCTCGTCGATGCGCTCGAGGAGTCCGCGGGCCGCGTCGTCGTCGAGGCCGGACACCGCCGGGGGCAGACCGATACAGATCCGCACGACCAGTCCGTTGACGACGGTCCGGAGCGGGCCGGTGGCGGTGCCCCGCACGTCCCCGTAGCGCAGCGTGCGGACCAGCGACGGCAGCGCCGCGAGCAGGTGCGCCACGTCGGTGTCGGCAGCGGCACGGTCGGACAGCTCGCGCATGAGGGTGGGGAGTGCGTCACCGAGGTCGGCCAGCAGGGACCGCTCGGCCAGCGAGGTGAGGTCGGGGAGCGCCTCGGCATCCGTGGCGAGGGCGCGGACCTTCGCCGTCGCCGCCTCGTGCACCGTGGTGCCCCACGCGCTCGCCTGGATGAGCTCGACGTCCAGGCGCGGCCGCCACAGCAGCGTCCAGGTCTCGCGGAAGGTGCCCTTGCCACGGCCGGAGTGGGAGGGCGTCCCCCATGCCAGGTCCAGCAGCCGCAGCCGGTGCAGCAGCCGGCTGCGGTCCAGGTCCGTCGGTTTGCGCAGGTCGAGTTCGTGCTCCTTCTCCAGCGCCGACGGTTTCAGCCGCAGCCGGCGCTGCTCCGCCCGCAGATCGTGCTGCAGCGGCACCATGGGTGTGCTGTCCGGGACGGTGCCCAGCCGTTCCCCGACGACCATCCGGCGCTGGATCAGCTCCAGGGGGGGCTCGGCCCCCTCACACAGCACCGCCCGGGTGGCCTCGGTGACCTCGTCGAGCCCGGCCAGCGGCCGTCCGCGCAGCGCGGCCAGCGTGCCCGCCAGGCGTACGGCCTCGATCACGTGCGCGGAGGAGACCGCGAGGTCCTCCTCGCGCAGGACCCGCGCCGCCGCGGTCAGCCAGCGCTCGATCGGCCGGTCCGGTGCGCTGAACAGGTGGTGGTACCACCCCGGCGAGGTGACACCCGCGCCGTAGCCGGTGCGGCCGGCCAGGCGCCCGTGCGTCCACGGCACCCAGGTCAGCGCCACCTTGGCCTTCGGCAGCCCGCGCAGGGTCTCGTCGTCACGCGCGGCCGACGGTGCCCCGGGGGCCCGCGATCCGCTCAGGCCCGCCGCTATCGCCGGGACGTGCCAGGCACCGCAGACGACAGCGACCCGTTCGTAGCCCTCTCTCAGGGCGCGTCGCAGGGTCCGGCGCATGTAGGCCTCCCGCCGCTCCTCCCGGAGCGCGTGCGCATCCGGCAGGGCCGGCGTGTGCGCCCGCAGTTCGGCCATCGCCTCGGCGATCGCCTCGAACGGCGGAGGGCCCTCGCCGCGATGCTCCACGACGTCGTCCCACCAGCGCTCGGCGTCGTCATAGCCGGCGGCCTCGGCCAGCCGTCCCAGCGGATCGAGCCGCACGTCCGGCGGGCCGGAACAGTCCTCACCGGTCCGGCCGCCGGGAGCGTGTCCCGGATCCCGGAGGACATCGGCTTCGGTGGCGAGCTGGTGGGCGGCCGGGAGGTCGCAGAACCGCACGGGCACGCCGGACGAGACCGCATGGCGGATGGCCTGCCACTCGGGGCTGAACTCGGCGAACGGCCAGAACGCCGCACGCCTGTCCCGTTCACCGTCCGCGGCGACGTAGGCCAGCAACGCCACCGGCGGGACCATGCGGGGGTCCGCGGCCAGGGGCGCGATCCCGTCGGCCTCCGGAGGCCCCTCGATCAGCACCACGTCGGGTTTGAAGTCCTGCAGCGCCCGGCCGAGAGCCCGGGCCGACCCCGGCCCGTGATGGCGGATCCCGAAGATCCGCACCCGCTCGTCCTGCCGCGCGAGCTCGCTCACGAGACCTCGCGGCAGGCACGGTAGAAGTCCCGCCAGTCGGCGCGCTCGCGTACGACGGTCTCGAGATATTCCTGCCAGACCACGCGGTCGGACACCGGGTCCTGCACCACCGCGCCGAGGATGCCTCCGGCGACGTCGGCGGCGCGGAGCACACCGTCACCGAAGTGTGCGGCCAGTGCCCGGCCGCTGGTGATCACCGAGATGGCTTCGGCGGTGCTGAGCGTGCCGCTGGGCGACTTGAGCTTCGTGCGGCCGTCGTCGGTGCGGCCGGTCCGCAGCTCGCGGAACACGGTGACGACCCGGCGGATCTCCTCCAGGCCCGCGGTGGCATCGGGCAGCTCCAGGGTCGTGCCGATCTGGTCGACCCGGCGGGCGACGATGTCGACCTCCTCGTCGGCGGTGGCGGGCAGCGGCAGCACGACGGTGTTGAACCGGCGGCGCAGCGCGCTGGACAGCTCGTTGACGCCGCGGTCGCGGTCGTTCGCCGTGGCGATGACGGTGAAACCCTTGCGCGCCTGCACCTCGGTGCCGAGCTCGGGCACCGGCAGGGTCTTCTCCGACAGCATCGTGATCAGCGTGTCCTGCACGTCGGAGGGCATCCGGGTGAGCTCCTCGATACGGGCGACGGCCCCGGTCCGCATAGCCCGCATCATGGGACTCGGCACCAGCGCCTCCTCGGAGGGGCCTTCGGCCAGCAGCCGCGCGTAGTTCCAGCCGTACCGGATCGCCTCCTCCGCCGTCCCCGCCGTGCCCTGGATCATGAGGGTCGAGTCGCCGCTGACCGCCGCGGCCAGGTGCTCCGACACCCAGGTCTTGGCGGTGCCGGGGACGCCGAGCAGCAGGAGCGCGCGGTCGGTGGCCAGCGTCGCGACGGCCACCTCGACGAGCCGGCGCGGACCGACGTACTTCGGGGTGATCTGGGACCCGTCCGGGAGCGTCCCGCCGAGGAGGTAGGTCGTGACGGCCCATGGGGACCGTCGCCAGCCGGGAGGGCGGGGCCGGTCGTCGTGCTCGGCCAGCAGCGCCAGCTCGTCGGCGTACTGTTGCTCGGCGTGCGGGCGGAGCACGGCCTCGGTCATCCTCAAAGCTCCTTTGGCGGGGGTCGGTGGCCGCGGGCTGGGCCCGGGACCGATGGGGGATGCGGGAGCGTCACCGCAGCTCCCCGAGCATGGCGTGGCGGAAGCGCAGGGTCTCGGCCAGCTCGGTGACCGGCCAGGACTCCGCGCCCTGCGGACTGATCTCATTCAAGCGGGGCACGGCGTCCGGCGTGAGCCGTTCGTCGGCCATCCTGCACAGCTGTGCCACGAACCTCGCCGTGTCCGCCTGCCTGGAGGCGGACTCGAGAGTCCCCACCACGGCGTCGGCCAGCTCACCGGTCCAGGGGCCGGGGATGCGGCCGAGCACGCGGAGCAGGTCGGCGTGCCCCTCGACCCAGCGGATGAGATCGGCGGCCGCGCCGGCGCGCTCCGCCGCGGGGAGCACGGTGAGCAGGTCGGCCAGCGCCTCCACCTCGTCCAGGACCACGCCGGCCTTGAGCAGTGCCCGGGCCCACGCCGTGTCGCGCTGGCGTACGGCCGCGCGCGCCCAGCCGAGGTGCACGTCCTTGGCACTGTGCGGTTCGTGGGGACTGTGCATTTGGTGGGGATTGTGCGGATCGTGGTCCCCGGCCTCGGCGCCGCCGATGGGGAGGCACACGACCTCCATCGCGCGGACCCCGAAGAGCTCGGTCCAGGTGGACAGGGGCGTGCGGGCCAGGATCTCCCTCAGCCAGCCCGCCCGGTTGCCCACCCGCTCCGCGGCGTGGAAGGGGATGCCGTCACGCTGCATCGTGTCGTCATGGCCCTGCGGGTGCTCGACGATGATCCACTGCTGCGCGCGCCCGCGCACGGTCCTCTGCTCGGGACGCACGCAGCCGAGCGCCCGGTCGCTCATCCGGCGGCCGTAAGCGGACCCGGGGAGGCGCGCCAGGAAATCGGCGGCGATGCGCCGCACGTCCTGCCCCCGGTCGTCCAGCGCCGCCTCGAGGAAGTCCTCGTCTCCATGGGACAGGCCCTCGTCGAAGGTGGCGATGAAGACGGCCCGGTCGGGTGCGGGCTCTCGTGCCCAGGTCCCGGCCAGCATGGTCAGCGCGGCGGCGGGGTCGGCTCGGCGAAGCCTGGCCAGATGGGCGATCCGCTCGCCCCGGCCCCCGGTCTCCCACACGGCCTGGTCCCCGCCGGCCGCCGCGCCGACGTCCACGGCGACGAGATAGGCCCAGTCGGTGTTCTGCATGGCCAGCCACAGGCCGCGCCGTCCCGCGGCGCGTGCGATGTGCGGCCGGAGCGCCCGGTCGGCGCGGCCCCTGTCGAGGAGGTCCGGCAGCAGCCGCGGCGGCACGCGGTAGCCGGCTCCGGCCGCGGTCTCCAGCCACTCCGGGAGCACCCGCGCCTGCTCACCGGCGAGGATCCGCTGCAAGCGGCGGGCGGCCTCGGGGGAGACGACGGGCGCGGTCTCCTCGGGCGCGGGGGCGACCGGCTGTGCCGTGCCCGGCAGCAGCCCGGCGCGCCTGCGGACCGTGAGCAGCGCCGCCTGGTCCAGCAGCCGGCCGGCCGGATCGGCGTCGCCCTCGGGGGTCTCCGGAAGCGCCCCTGCGGGCCGCCGCCGGGTGCCGACCAGCGCGACGCCGACGTGCTCCCGCCACGTGCGCGGCCACGTGTTCAAAGGACCACGCGTCCTTCCTCCTGGTGCCAGGCCGACAGCGGCAGCAGCCCGCCCGGGGACCATTCACCGGCCACGGTGACCGGCCGGCCACCGGACAGCGCCAGCAGCCGCCAGGGATCGGCGGTACGGAGCGCGAGCGCGTCGCCGTGCCGGTCGACCACGTGCGGGGTGCCGTCGTCCGCGCGGGCCGGCCGTACCTGCTCCAGCACCACCGGCCATCGGTCGAGCCAGGGGTCGCGGCCCATCGCCTCGGCGTGTTCCCGCAGCAAGCCCCGGACCGTGGTGCCCTGTGGAGCCACCCGTTCCGGGGAGCCGTGCCGTACGGCGACGAGCGCGCGCAGGGGCTGGGCACCCGGGTAGAAGGCCAGATCGGCGTCGATGGTGCCGCCCACGACCAGCGAGGAGTCGAGGACCCGGCCGGGCGCCGCGAAGGAGAGGACGAGCGCGGCCCGGCCCGACTCGCGCCCCCGCAGCCAGACCCGCCGGGTCGTGAGGCGGTCCTGTTCGGTGTCACGGGCGCCGGCGATGTACCAGTGGTCTCGGATCCGCTCGCCCGCGAGGACCTGTTCCCGGCCGACCGTGAAGCCCACCCGCGACCGCACGGTCTCGCGGAGCGGCTCCGGCAGCTCGGCGCGGCGCCGGTAGGCCGTGGTCAGCAGCCGCAGCATGGCGTATTCCTCCAGTAGCCGCTGCGGCCAGTCGCGGCCGTGCCGCGGGATCGACGCGAGCGCTCGTACCTGGCCGGCGAGGGCTCCCGCCTGCGCGTCGATGAGACGCCGGGCGGCGTCGTCCCACAGTCGGTAGGGGGCCTTCTGGGCCTGAGCCAGACCCTGCGCGATCTGGTCGCGCAGCCACTGGTCGAGCTCCTCGATGCCGTCGGCCACGCGCTCCGCCCGGCGCTCGGCGGTCCTCGGATCGCGCTGCCGCGTTTCCTCGGCGGCGTGGCGCGACCCGGTCCGGTCGCCCGGTTCCTGCGGCACTACCCCGTCCGCCGGCCACTCCGCCACCCAGTCCGGCCGCGTGCCCTCTCCCACCATGCCGTCACTCCAGAGCAACAGCAGCGCCAGGGCGTGCTTGCACGGGAACGTGCGGCTGGGGCAGGAGCAGCGGAAGGACGGGACGGAAAGGTCGGCGCTCGTGCGGTAGCCGCTCTTGCCACTGCCCTGGCACTCGCCCCAGACGGCGTGTTCGTCGCAGCCCGTCGCCGTCCATCTGGCGGGCTTGGCGACGGCGCCGGCCGCCTTCTGGGCCGAGGCGTCGGGCGCCAATCCGAGCACCTGCTCCCGGCGCCACCGTTCGATCACGGATCCGACGCTATCGGGGCACACCGACATTCGCCGTGGCCGCGCCCGAGCCCGTGCGGCCAGGGCCCCATGGGACGCCTTCGCCGGCCTGGGTCAGCGGCCGTTGCCCTTACCCACGGTGCAGCGGCTGCGACGGCGGTGCCGGCGGAGCCGGGCCTGCCGTTTGCGGCGGTATTCACTCCGGTCGAGCTTTCGCTGGCCCATGCCGCCATCGTGCGCCCCACGTGCGGCGTGCCGGCCTGTCTGGCCGCATCCGGCCGCGGCGCGGAGCTCCGGTGACGCTCCGGCCGCCGGCGGCCGACGACCTGGCGGTGACCGATAACGTCGGGACATGCTCGTACATCCCTGGGACGCCGCATTGGACGAGGACGAGTGGCGGGCCTGGTTGGCGCGCGGACGCGACTTCGGGCAGCTGATCGCGCCCGGCCACGCCCGTGATCTCCCGGTCGTGGTGCCGACCCACTTCGTGTACGACGGACACCGTACGGTCCGGCTGCACCTTGCCCGGCCCAATCCGGTGTGGGAGGCGCTGGCGGAACGGCCCCGGGCGCTGCTGACAGTGATCGACGACTACGTCTATGTCCCGGGGGAGTGGAACGCGGGCGAGGGGCAGCCGCCAGAGCTCGGGGTGCCGACCTCCTACTACGCCTCCGTACAGCTGGCCTGCGACGTCCAGATCATCGACGATCCGGCGGAGAAGGCCGACCTCCTGAACCGCCAGCTCGGCCACTTCGAACCGGCCGGATCGCCGCGGCTGCCCGTCGACCCCGACCAGGACCCGGACCGGCGGCTGCTGCCGGGAATCCGCGGGCTGCAGCTCACCGTCACCGAGGTCCAGGCGAAGTTCAAGGCCGGCGGGAACAAGAAGGCGCCGGTGCGGGAGCGGATCGCCGGCCGGCTGGCCCACCGGGGCACGCCCGCCGACGCCCGCGCCCGGGCCAACCTGCTGCGGCGCCATGGAATCTCGGACGAGCCGGGTGGGTGAGCGCGGTGCCAGGCTCGCTCAGAGGCCGGGCAGGTGGGGCACGGCCAGGGACGCGGTATCCGGGAACAGCAGCCGCGCGCCGGCCAGCAGGGACAGCAGCGCCACGAGCCCGAAAACGCCGACCCACGCCAGGCCCGGCACGCCGGTGAGATGGGCCAGCTGGTCGGCGTCCGAGCGCGGTGCCTGGTGGCGCGAGCGCATGCGCTGCAGCTCGAGGACCGGGCGTGAGCCGGCGAGCAGCAGGAACCACGCCGCCAGGTAGGCGAAGCCGGCCTGCACCGTGGCGTCTCCCAGCCAGGAGACCGCGAAAATGATCGCGCCGGTTCCGACGACCGTGAGGACGCCGTAGGCGTTGCGGATCATGATCAGCATGGCCGCCAGCAGCGCCAGGGACGCCCACAGCATCAGCGTGATACGGCCGGCGCTGAGCAACAGTGCGAAGGCCAGACCCAGCAGCGGCGGGGTGGAGTAACCCGCGAGGGCGGTGAAGACCATTCCGGGACCGGCCGGCTTACCGCGCGAGACCGTGACGCCGGAGGTGTCGGAGTGCAGGCGGATGCCGTCCAGCTTGCGGCCGAAGAGCAACGCGATGAGGGCGTGCCCGCCCTCATGGGCGATGGTCACCACGTTACGGGCGAACCGCCAGGTAGGGGGGTGCGCCACGGCCAGGAGGGCGGCCAGCCCGGCGATGAGGACGAGCCACCAGGAAGGGGCCTGCTGCGTCCCGGTCACGCGGTTCCACAGGTCACCGATATTCGCTGTATCCACTTCCACCTTCGGGTCCGCAGGTCGGGGTCACCAGGGTGCCATGCGGTCACCGGTCGATTGACCCATCGCCGGGTGAGGCTCCAGGGTAATACGGGGCGAACCGGGCGTGGGGGTCCGGGTGATCGCGCCTGGGACCCGAGCCGTTGTAATTCTTCCGTCAAGTCCGCGCCGGGGATCTCCCCTGCTTTCTAGCCTCTGGCCCGCACCCAGTCCGTGGTCCAGAGGAGTTCCGCAATGCCGGAAGACATCGATGGCGGTTACGGTGAGCTCGTCCGCCTGGCCTATCTCGTCCTGCCGGGACGGCAGAAGCGGATCTACCGGCTCGCCATGGCGCGGCGCATCGTGGACCAGACCCTGCCGCGGCGGGCCGGCCGCGCCGCCGGCAGTGGCTCCGCCCGGATCCGGACCAGGGTCCTCCGCCGCGCCATCGGGCCCTCGTGGCGGCTGCGCGTCATGCTCGGACCGTGGCTGCGGGCCCTTCCACCGCGGCTCCCCGACCCGGCGCTGACCGTCGCGCTGGCGAGGCTGGACCCCGCGGCCAGAGCGGCCTACGTCCTGACCCGGGTGGAGTCCCGGCCGCGTCACCAGACCCGGGACCAGCTCGTGGCGGCGGGGGTGCGGAACGCGCGTGCGGCGTTGGAGGCCGCCGACGCCGTGCCGGATGTGACGCCGCCCGGCCTGGACTCGATCGTCGGCCCGGCCGTACGCCGGCGCTCCCGGCTCCCGATCGCGGCGGCCACCGCGCTGACCGTGGTCCTGTCCTGCGGCCTGGTGATGACCAGGACCGATGGCGCGGCCGGCCCCGAGGCCCACCGGCCCCGGCTGACCATGGCCGCCGACGGCGCCTGGAAGACCGCCCCGCACAGCCTCGACGTGTGGCCCGCGCGGGGCGAGCTCACCCGGGACCCGGCCTTCACCGCACGCGCGCTGGCGGCGTGGGCCAGGCAGACCGGGAACCGGCACGACCCTCAGCTGCTGTTCGCCGGACAGGTCGGCGGTTCGGCGGTGGCGCTGCTGCGGCAGGGCGACCGGATCTCTCGTTACGGCGGCGCCCGCGGCGCCGTCGAGGTGTTCCCCGCCGGTGACGCCTCGAGTCCGCTGGCGCTGGGTCAGGGACGCTACCTGCTCGCTCCGTGGACCACCCGTGTCACGGAGACGAAGTCCGACACGGCAGTCACGGACCACGACGGCGTGACCGACGCCGTGAAGGCGGCCGGCGACTGCGGCCGGGGTCCGCTGCTCAGGCTGCGGCAGCCGGACGGCACGCGTACCGCGGCGGACCTCGGCGGACTGGCCCTGGCGGACATCGTCGCCCGGCCGGAGTCCGGCGCGACCGGGGCGGGGACCTCGGGGGTCCGGTTGTGGGAGCGCCTGGCCTGCGTCCTTCCCGCACCCGCCCACGCGGCCTCCTCCGCGACGGCGTGGGAGTTCTGGTCCGGGCTCCTGCCCGGGGGCACGCGCGGACGCTTGATCTGTACCCGCTATGCCTATCCCGGCGGCGGGACCACCGCCTACGGCACTCTGCTCACCGGTACCGACAAGGCCTACGCCGCCGGGGACTGCGGGCCGCAGAGCGATGGCGCGGTCAGCGGGACATGGTGGCGGTCGGCCGGCCGCTGGTACTACGTCGCCGCGGCCTCCAAGGGCCTCACGCCCCAGGTCGCCGGTCCATCCGGCCGGCCACGGGTGCGCGGCCGGCTACTGGTGGTCAGGGCGGGTACTGGCGCGGGTACTGGCGCGAGCCCGCCCGAGGGAGCTGTGGTCGTCGCCGCCGTACCCCGGGCCTAGAGCGGCCCGCGCGGGACCGGCGCGCCCGTCACCGTATCGTCACGGTGCGGGTCGGCGAGAGCGTATCCATCGCGATCGGGCAGACTGGCACCGAACGAGATTCTGTCGGTTCGTGGAAGGGGTCGTTGATGGGCGAGGCCGCCAAGGCAACCGGGCCGCTGTCCGGCGTGCGCGTCGTCGAGCTGGCCGGCATCGGGCCGGGGCCGTTCGCCGCGATGCTCCTCGCGGACCTGGGCGCCGAGGTGATCCGGGTGGACCGCCCTTCCGGGGGCGCGACCCTGCCGCCCGCCAAGGACATGACCAACCGGGGCAAGCGCTCCGTCGCCGTCGACCTCAAGAGCGAGCAGGGCAAGGAGGTGGTGCTCCGCATGGTCGAGCAGGCCGACGTGCTCATCGAGGGCTTCCGTCCCGGCGTCACCGAACGGCTCGGCCTCGGCCCGGACGAGTGCCAGGCCCGTAACCCCAGGCTCGTGTACGGCCGGATGACCGGGTGGGGACAACAGGGGACGCTGTCGCGCAGCGCGGGGCACGACATCGCCTACATCGCCATGACCGGAGCCCTCCACGCGATCGGCCGTGCCGGCGGGCCGCCGCAGGTGCCGGTCAACCTGCTGGGCGACTTCGCCGGCGGCAGCATGTACCTCGTCGTCGGTGTGCTCGCCGCGCTGCTCGAGGCCAGGACCAGCGGCAAGGGCCAGGTCGTGGACGCCGCCATCGTCGACGGCACCTCCCATCTGTCCACCTTCGTCCACGCCTTCCTCGCCGCCGGGGCGTGGCAGGACCAGCGCGGCGTGAACATGCTGGACACCGGGGCGCCCTGGTACGACGTCTACGAGACCGCTGATGGCAAGCACATGGCGGTCGGTGCGATCGAGCCGCAGTTCTACGCCGAGCTCCTCCGGTTGCTCGGCCTCGACGGCGAAGACGACCTGCCCGCGCAGCTCGAGGCCGGCCGGTGGGCACAGCTGCGGGAGCGGTTCGCCACCGCCTTCAAGGCCAGGACCCGGGACGAATGGGCCGAGATCTTCATGCCTGGCGACTCCTGCGTGGCCCCCGTGCTGTCGCTCCAGGAGGCCACCGAACACCCCTACAACACCGAGCGGCAGGTTTTCGTGCGCGGCGAGGATGGTGAGCTGCAGCCGGCCCCGGCGCCGCGCTTCTCCCGTACGCCCGGCGCCATCGGCGGGCCGCCGGCCACCCCGGGAGCGCACACCCGGGAGGTCCTCGCCGAGCTCGGCTTCACCGACGTCGAGGATCTCCTCGGCAGCGGCGCCGTCGTACAGCACTGACCCGGGTCGGAGCCCCTTCGAGCGTGGGAGTCGGTCCACAGGCAGGCCGCGGGGCCCGGGTGACGCGTGGCGGGACGCGCCACCGCGGGCACGGCGAGAGGCTAACGACGTTCGGGCTCGCCGGGGGCGATGCCGAGATGGTCGACCACCAGTCCTAGCGTGGCCGTCAGCTCGGCCAGCTTGGCCCCTAGTGCGTCCATGCCGGCCCTGACCGCCTGCATCTGACTCTTGAGGTCTCCGACGTCGCTCTTCAGTTCCCTGACGTCGGCCTTGAGCTCCGTGACGTCGGCCTTGAGTTCCGTGACGTCGGCCTTGAGTTCCGTGACGTCGGCCTTGAGCTCCGTGACGTCGGCCTTGAGCTCCGTGACGTCGGACTTCAGGATCGAGACGTCCGAGGTCAGGTCGGCCAGCTGCCTGGTGTGGCGCTCCTGCGTCTTGAGGACCGTGCGCAGGTTCCCGCGTACCTCGGCTAATCCGGCGGCGAACGCTTCGCTCTGTCCAGGACCGGCCCAGGTCTCCAGCGTGTCCACGCGTACCTCCAGGCTCTTCACTCTCTCTTCCGTGACCGCCATGACGAGTCTCCTCTCTCGGGGGCGAGGGTGCAGCCTGTTCGGGACGGTAACGGGGAGTAGGCAGGTGATATCGGTCCTTTCGGCGACCTGTGGATAACTTCCGCAGAGGCGTGCGGCAGACTGGCACCCCGAATGCGGTGTTCGCTTGGAGGTAGCGCCATGCGTGAGGTTGTCATCTGCTCTCCCGTCCGGACTCCGGTGGGCCGGTTCGGTGGAGTGCTACGGGACCTCCCGGCGCAACGGCTCGCCGCCACCGTGATCACCGAGCTGCTCAGGCGCACGGGCGCCGACCGGATCGACGATGTGATCCTCGGCAACTGCAATCCCAGCGGCGAGGCGCCGGCGATCGGCAGGGTCGCGGCGCTGGACGCCGGGCTGCCGGTGGAGACCGCCGGCAGTCAGGTGGACCGGCGCTGCGGCTCGGGCCTGCAGGCCGTCATCAACGCCGTACTCCAGGTCCAGAGCGGCGGCAGTGACACGGTGATCGCGGGCGGCGTGGAGAGCATGAGCCAGGTGGAGTACTACGCCACCGGGCTGCGGTGGGACCGTCCCGGAGCCGAGATCAGGCTCACCGACCGGCTGGACCGGGCCAGGGTCACCGCGGGAGGCGACCGCCACCCCGTGCCTGGCGGCATGCTCGAGACGGCCGAGAACGTGCGGCGTAAGCACGGCATCCCGCGGGCCGAGCAGGACGCCCTGGCGCTGCTCTCCCACCAGCGGGCCGTCGCGGCCCAGCGGGACGGCCGCTTCGACGCCGAGCTGGTCCCCGTGGAGGTCCGCGGCCGCAAGGAGACCGTGGTCGTGGACCGGGACGAGCACCCTCGGGCCGACACCAGCCTGGACAAACTCGGCTCGCTGAGGCCCGTGCGAATCCGCCAGGACGCCGATTCGACCGTCACGGCGGGCAACTCCAGCGGCCAGAACGACGGCGCGGCGGTCTGCCTGGTAACCACGCGTGAGATCGCCGACCGCCTGGGGCTGGCCGTACGGGCCCGCCTGGTCTCGTGGGCCCTCGCGGGCGTGCCACCGGAGCTGATGGGGCTCGGCCCGGTGCCGGCCACCGCGCGGGCGCTCGAGCGCGCCGGCCTGACGCTCGGCGACATGGACCTGATCGAGCTCAACGAGGCCTTCGCCGCACAGGTCCTGGGCGTTACCCGGGAATGGGGGCTGCGCGACTTCGACCGGCTCAACGTCAACGGCTCCGGCATCTCGCTCGGCCACCCGGTCGGTGCGACCGGCGCGCGCATCCTCGCCACCCTGATGCATGAGATGGATCGCCGAGAGGCCCGCTATGGCCTCGAGACCATGTGCATCGGCGGTGGTCAGGGACTGGCGGCCGTCTTCGAGCGGGTCGCCTGATGCTGGAAGGCCTGCGGATCTGGAACGGCATCGGAGTGGGCGTGTGTTGCCGTCCTTGACTGTGAGCGGCACCGAGAACTTTGTCGACGCCGCCACGACCTGGTTCGCAAGTGCCAGTGGCGATCACCTGGACTGGCTAGGCAGCCGGAGTGGAACTCTGCCCGCGTCTTAGGAGGGCGTGCGGCCCATGGGAGACCCTCCTGGGCCGACGGTACCGCCGTACGCGGCGCGCCGCCGCTTCGCGAAGGGCTTGTCCGTCCACAGCGGACGATAAAGGGAAAGGAGAGTACCCACTCCTTTCCACTCTCAACGTATAGCGCCCCGGGGGGCTTGCGGCAAGACCCGGGTCGTGCCGCAGAATCGTCGGCCGAGGCCAGAACCTGCGGAAATGGGGGTTGCGAAGTGCGTGTGTTGTTGTCGACGTATGGGTCGCGCGGGGACGTCGAACCGATGGTGGGACTCGCGGTGCGGGTGCGGGCACTCGGCGCGGAGGTGCGGGTGTGCGCGCCGCCGGACAAGGAGTTCGCTGAGCTGCTGGCCGGTGTCGGCGTGCCGCTGGTGCCGGTCGGCCCGCCGATGGGCTCGATGGTGCGACCGTCGTCGGCGGCGGACGCCTCCCGGCGCGTGTCCGAGCTGGCCGCGCAGTTCGACCCCGTCGCCGCGGCAGCCGAGGGATGTGACGCCCTCTTGGCGACCGGGCTCGCGCATTTCGCCTCGCGGTCGGTGGCCGAGAAGCTGGGCATCCCTTACGTGTACGCGACCTTCTGCCCGTTCCTGCTGCCGTCGCCGCACCACGCGCCGCCGCCGGCGCTGCTGCCGGGCCAGCCGTTCCCACCGGAGGTGACCGACAACCGGGTGCTGTGGGACCTGAACGCCCAGAGCTTCAACGCGCTGCACGGCGAGGCGCTCAACACCCACCGGGCCTCGATCGGTCTGCCACCGGTGGACGACGTCCGCAACTTCATCTTCACCGACCACCCGTGGCTGGCCACGGACCCGACGCTGGGCCCGTGGCAGGAGACCTCGGACCTCGACGTCGTGCACACCGGTGCGTGGATCCTGCCGGACGAGCGCCCGCTACCGGCCGAGTTGGTGGCGTTCCTGGACGCCGGCGCACCACCGGTGTATGTCGGCTTCGGCAGCATGCGCCGCGTCTCGGAGGACATCGCCCGGGTGGCCATCGAGGCGATCCGCGCGCAGGGCCGCCGCGCACTCGTCGGGCGCGGCTGGGCCGACCTGGCCCTGATCGACGACCGGGACGACTGCTTCGCCGTCGGCGAGGTCAACCAGCAGGCACTGTTCGGCCGGGTGGCCGCCGTCGTGCACCACGGCGGCGCGGGCACCACGACGACGGCCACCCGGGCCGGCGCGCCTCAGGTGGTGGTACCCCAGGCGGCGGACCAGCCATACTGGGCCGGCCGGGTGGCCGACCTGGGCATCGGCACAGCACACGACGGCCCGGCTCCGACCACCGAGTCCCTGTCAACCGCGCTCAGGACGGCCGTGGCCCCCCAGACCCGGGCACGAGCGACCGCCGTGGCCGGCTCGATCCGCACCGACGGGGCGACGGTGGCCGCGACGCTGCTGCTCGACGCGGTCAGCCGAGAAAGGCCGCCAGTGTCCGCGTGAACCACGCGGGATCGTCGAGCCAGGGAAAGTGCCTCGTCCACGGGGTGCCCGGCGACACCGGAGGCATCGCGCGGCATCAGGCACCCGTCACGTCGCGCCCAGCGGCGTGCTGGTCGGCGTCGGCCAGGGCGCGGTACAGCGAGGCGACCGAGGGGCGCTTACCCGCGTTCTTACCCGTGGTGATGGTGAGCTTGGCCGCGATGTCGGGGACCGGGACGCCCTTGGCGCGCAGCGCCAGAGCGAAGGTGAGCATGTCGTCGTCGATCACCTTCGGGCGACCGCCATGGTTGCCCTTGGCGGCCGCGATCTGCTGGCCCTCCAGGGTCTTGTCGCGGATGTAGTCGCGGTCGAGCTGGGCGCCGACGGCCAGCACCGCAAACAGCATCGCGCCCAGCCCGTCCGGGTCGTAGACCCCGGTCAGCGGACCGGTCAGCAACTCCAGCTGGATCCCGGCAGCTTGCAACCCGCCGGCCAGCGCCATCAGTTCAGCGGCGTTGCGGGCGGGCCGCTTGAGCTCGTGCACGATGAAGATGACCGTCTGGGCGGGCGCGGCCGACTTGACGTCGCGGCACAACCCCAGCGCGGCGTCGAGCTCGGGCCGCACCTTCACCCGCGTGGAGATCTTCTCGGAGAAGATCCGTGTGCATCCGGCCGCGCGCAGCGCGATGATCTGGCTGTCCAGCTCCTGGTCCTTGGTCGAGCACCGCGCGTACCCGATCCGGATCGGCGGCGCGGCCGGGCCGACCTCGGCTGCCGCCACCGGCGGCAACGCCTGCCACGCCAATCCGGGCCTGCGCCCGGCCGGGACCGGCACCTCCAGCAGCTCGCGCAGCGCGGGCACCAGAATGAACCGCGCCGTGTGGTACTTGGCGGCGACCTTCCCGCCCCGCGTCCGGCACGGCGACGGCGCCATCACCCCACAGCTCGGGCGGTCGTACCGCTCGACCGCGTCAGCAGCCTCATCCGGTGTCAGCTCCACCCGGCCAGTCTCGCAGAACCCTCTCGCACAACCGGAAAGGTTCTGCGAGGAGTTTTGCGAACGGCGACCTGCGTGAACGCGGCCGACCGGCGCATGCTCGCAGGTCTCGCAGAACCGTTCATTTATGCGAACACACACAGTCACCGCCATCACACAGAGCTACATGGCGGCTGGGGACACGTTCGGGAGAAGACCCCGGGTGAGGGTGTCCAACCTCCACTCGCCCACCCCGCCGGGCACGTCGCCCGCATGCTCACCGGCGCCGACGCGGACCCGACCGAACACGCCCGCCGCCGCGCCTGCGTCGTACGCGCCGCGGAACGCCTGGCCCTGTCAGGGCGCTAAGCGGTGAGCAGGTCTCGCAGGGCCTTGCTGATCTCCGTGGGGGCCTCTTCGGCCATGAAATGGCCGTAGGTGACGCTGCTGTGCCGCAGGTCGGGCGCCCAGGCGCTCCACAGCGCCGCCGCGTCGAAGCCGAGGGCGGCGCCCCAGTCCTGCTGGAGTACGGCGACCGGCATCCGCAGCCGGTTGCCGGCGTCCCGGTCGGCCTGGTCGTGGGTCACGTCGATGCTGGCGGAGGCGCGGTAGTCGGCGACGATCGAGGTGACGGCCGTACGAGAGGCATCCAGGTAGGCCGTACGGACGTCGGCGGGGATCGCCTGCGGGTCGCCCGCCCAGACGTCGAGGAAGTGACCGAAGAAGGCGTCCGCGCTGGCGGCGATCATCTGCTCGGGCAGGCCGGGAGGCTGGGCCATCAGGTACAGGTGGAAGCCGACGGCGGCGGTCGTACCGTGCATCACCTCCCACATGTCCAGGGTCGGCAGCACGTCGAGGCAGGCCAGGTGACTGATCGCATCGGGATGGTCCAGACCGGCGCGGAAGGCGACCAGCGCCCCGCGGTCGTGCCCGGCCAGCACGAAGCGCTCGTGCCCCAGCACGCGGGCCAGGGAGACGATGTCGGCGGCCATGGTGCGCTTGGCGTACGTGGCGGCGCCGGTGGCGGCAGGTTTGTCGCTGGTACCGTAGCCGCGCAGGTCAGGGCAGATCACGGTGTGATCGGCCGCGAGGTCGGCGGCGACGTGCCGCCACATCAGGTGGGTCTGCGGGAAACCGTGCAGCAGCACGATCGGAGTGCCCGTCCCCGCGACGGCCGCGTTGAGGGACACACCGTCCGCGACCGGGACGCGCTGGTAGTCGAAGCCGGGAATGACAGGCGCCATGGTTCCGCCCTTTCGGTAGGTGATGAGGTGGCCCCAGCCTGCCGGGCGCCGATGAGCATCCGGTGAGCGCGCTACCGTGACCAGGGACGACGTCTCGGGAGGAGGCGGGGTGCGGTTCGGGGTGCTGGGGCCGGTGGCGGCCTGGGACGGTGCCGGGGAGCCGATCGCCCTGAAGGGGCCGCGGCACCGCGCGGTGCTGGCCCGACTGATCATCGCCCGTCGTCGCCTCGTCCCGGTCACGCGCCTGGTGGATGACCTGTGGACCGATCCCCCGGTCGGCGCGGTGGGCGCCGTACGCACCTTCGTGGCTGCGCTGCGCCGGGCCCTGGAGCCGGAGCGTCCGCCCCGTACGCCGGCCGGGCTGCTGGTGAC
This sequence comes from Streptosporangiaceae bacterium, assembly GCA_025964715.1. Lineage (GTDB taxonomy): Bacteria > Actinomycetota > Actinomycetes > Streptosporangiales > Streptosporangiaceae > Actinomadura_C. Next base: position 73,834 of record JAOPYH010000342.1, read on the forward strand.
CGAGGGACCGGGGTACGCGCTGCGCGCGGAGCCGGACGCGGTCGACGCCTGGCGCTTCGAGCAGGCGGTGGCGGCCACGCTGCCACCTGAGGAGGAGCTCGTACGGCTGAGCGAGGCGCTGGGGTGGTGGCGCGGACCCGCGTACGCCGAGTTCGCCGAGGAGCCCTGGGCCCGCGCGGAACGCTCCCGCCTGGCGGAGCTGCGGCTGCACGCCGTCGAGCGTCAGGCCGAGGCCAGGCTGGCCGTGGGCCTGGCCGCCAAGGCGGTACCGGACCTGGACGCGCACGTGACCGAGCACCCCTGGCGCGAGGACGCCTGGCGTCTGCTGGCGCTCGCGCTATACCGTACGGGCCGCCAAGGCGACGCCCTCGCCGTGCTGCGCCGGGCGCGAACCCTTCTGGTCGAGCAGCTGGGGGTCGATCCGGGCCCGGGACTTCGCCGCCTGGAAGCCGACATTCTGCACCAGGCCAGCCACCTTGACCCCGCCGCCGGGGCGGCCCGGGTGTGGGCGCAGACGGCCGCCGCGTACGACCGTACGGTGGCATCGGGTGCCCGGGCCCGGCTGGAGTCGACGGTCGGCCTGCTCCGCAACCTGGCCGTGACGGGCGGAACCGGTCTGGAGGCCGCCCGCCGGCACCGCGAGGCGGCCATCACGGCGGCGGAGGAACTAGGCGACACGGAACTCACCGCCCGCGTGATCGGCGCGTACGACGTCCCGGCGATCTGGACCCGCTCGGACGACCCACGGCAGGCAGCACGCGTCGTGGCCGCGGCCGAACGCACCCTGGCCACCCTCCCGACCGGCGTACACGAGTCGGCGCGGGCCCGCCTGCTGGCCACGATCGCGCTGGAATCACGCGGCACCCACGGGAAACGCGGACCGCAGGCCGCCCGCCAGACGGAGGAGATCGCCCGCCGCCTGGACGATCCCGCGCTGCTGGCGTTCGCGCTGAACGGGGTGTTCATGCAGACCTTCGACCGCGCGGGTCTGGCGGCGCGCCGGGATGAGATCGGCGCGGAGTTGGTCGCGCTGTCCGCTCGGCACGGCCTGGTCACGTTCGAGGTACTCGGGCACCTCATCCGCCTTCAGGCGCTTAGCGCGCTCGCCGACTTCCCGGCGGCCGACCGGCACGCCTCGGCCGCGGACCGCCTGGCCGAGCGGCATGAGCTGCCGTTGGTGGGGGTGTTCACGCAGTGGTACCGGGCGCTGCGGCTCGCCGCGGCCGGGCAGGCGCCGGTGGCCGAGGCGGCTTACCGGGAGGCGGCCGCGCTGCTGGACGGTGCCGGCATGCCTGGGCTGGAGCGGGGGTTGTTGCCGCTCGCGCTGTTGTGCCTGCGCGTGCGGCATGGGCTGCCCGCCCCTACCGACCAGGGGATCGACTGGGGGCCGTACAGGCCGTGGGCTCGTCCTCTGGTGCTGCTGGCGCAGGACCGGCGCAGTGAGGCGGCGGCGGCGGTGGGGCGGCTGCCGGATCCGCCTCGTGACCTGCTGTTCGAGGCTCTGTGGTGCCTGACCGCCCGGGCGGCCATCGCGGTCGGCGATCAGGAGATGATGGGACGCGCCCATGCCGAGCTCACGCCCGCGGCGGGCGAGCTGGCGGGGGCCGGCAGCGGCCTGCTCACTCTCGGCCCGGTCTCCTCGTACATCGCCGACCTCGCCGACCATAACGCCCCGGCCCGCTCCCACTGACGCAGTCTCGCTGGGTGGTCCCATTTTCGTTCGTCCCACCCGCGCGGGCGCCCAGGCCGCTCAATCGAGAATTGCGAACACGTCACCTACTGACCGAACGCATTCGGGCCACGTCGTGGACAGTCCCTCTCCTCTCGCAGCGTCTCGGAATAGGTACAGGTCAAGGGTGTTTTGGATGGCGGTGATCACGCGCTGACGCATGGCCTGGGCACGACAGGGCCGGGGAAGGAGGGCGGGCTCGCCGCCATGTCCCCCGGGGCTCTTGAGGCTGCGATACACCTCGATGTCGGGTGCGGCGGAGCCCGCCCACAGGCTGGCGGTGAACTCAGCTGCTCAGGTAGGGGTAGTCGATGTATCCCTCGTCGCCGCCACCGTAGTAGGTCGTCTCATCGGGTGTGTTGTACGGTCCGCCCGCCCGCAGACGGGCGGGCAAGTCGGGGTTGGCCACGAAGAGTGCACCGAGGGACAGCATGTCGGCTGTGCCGTCCTCGATGAGTGTCAGGTCGTCTGCGCTGGTAAAGCCGTCGGTGGCGGGGTTGAGGATGAAGGCTCCGGAGTACTCCTTGCGGAGGACATCGGTCAGATCGCGGGAGCCTTCGACCACATGCAGATAAGCGATGCCGATCTCGTTCAGTCGGCGGACGAGGCGGGCGTAGGTGGGCTCAGGATCAGGCTCCTCGATGCCGTTATAGGCGGTTCCAGGCGAAATACGCATCCCTGTGCGTTGTGCTCCGATGGTCGCAGATACGGCTGCGGCCACGTCGGCTGCGAACCGGACCCGGCCTTCCAGGGAGCCCCCCCACTCATCGGTGCGCAGGTTGGAGTT
>JAOPYH010000413.1 GCA_025964715.1 Streptosporangiaceae bacterium
CGGTCGGCGAGCGGCTCCAGCCCCGCCTCGCGCGCGATCTGCGCCTTGGTCCGGCGCTTGGGCTTGAAGGGCAGATAGAGGTCCTCCAGCCGCGCCTTCGACTCGGCCGCGAGGATCCGCGCCTCCAGCGCGTCATCGAGCTTGCCCTGCGCCCGGATCGACTCCAGGACCGCCGCGCGCCGTTCCTGCAGCTCACGCAGATAGCGCAGGCGCTCCTCGAGCGTACGCAGCTGCGCGTCGTCGAGGGTGCCCGTCATCTCCTTGCGGTAGCGGGCGATGAAGGGCACGGTCGCGCCGCCGTCGAGCAGCTCGACCGCGGCCTGTACCTGCCCCTGGCGCACGCCGAGCTCCTCGGCGATCCGCTGGTGCAGCGTGTGCTGCGAACCTGTCGTGGTCACAATCCTGATCCGCCTAACTCACTGGGTTCGCTGTGCATTGTGCAGGCATCGAACCCTCGGCGCGACCCGACGCGGCAGGTCGTCAGGGTCGTTCTCGGCCACAGGCGGGCCGCGGCATGCGGGTGAGGAGCGGATGGCAGCGGCCGTCGTGCGGGCCCCGCCTTCTCCCGGTCAGCCGCGCATGCGGGCGTCGTAGCCTCTGCGGGCCTCCTTGTCCGGCGTCAGGAAGATGTCGTCGAGGCCGTACCAGCGGGCGGCCGCCTCCTGGAGGCGCCGTGGCATCAAGGGGGCCATCCGCAGCTGCCGGCCGAGCTTGGCCGGGACCGCCGCGCGCGGCCGGGGCTTGGCGATCAGGGACAGCACGGCGGCCGCGACGTCCTCGGGCTCGGCGATGTCCTGTCCCCTCGCGCTCCGGGTGCCCGTGATCAGCTCGGTGTTGGTGAAGGTCGGTAGCACGGCGCTCACGTCGATGCCCTGCGGCGCGAACTCCAGCCGCACGGCCTCCGTGAAGCCCACCACGGCGTGCTTGCTCGCGTTGTAGGTCGCCATGCCGGCGACCGGCATCAGCCCGGCGAGCGAGGCGATGTTGATGATGTGACCGTGACCGCGCGGCACCATCCGGCTCAGCCCCAGCTTGGTCCCGAGGATCACGCCGTGCACGTTGATGTCGATACAACGGGCGGCGATCGCGTCGTCCTCTTCGAGGAGCGGGCCGATCGGCATGATCCCGGCGTTGTTCACGAGGACGTCCAGCGGACCGAGCTCGGCCTCGACCTGGTCGAGGAACGCGCTGTAGGAGGCCCGGTCGGTGACATCGACCCGGGCACTCAGCACGCCGAGCTCGCCGGCCGCCTCCCTGGCCGCGGCCTCGTCGATGTCCCCGATGGCCAGAGTGGCGCCGGAGGCCTTCAGCGCCGTGGCGGTGGCGAGGCCGATGCCCCGCGCCCCGCCGGTGATCGCGATGATCTTGCCGTCCGGACCCGCCATCAGATTCGCTCCAATCGTACGGGGAGCGCGTCCTTCGGCCGGGGCAACGAGGTCGTGTCCAATGGCCACTCGTACTCCGGCGGCACGCTCCAGCGATAGCGCTGCAGCACTTGGTGCAGCACCGATTTGATCTGCATCCCGGCGAAGTGCAGGCCGATGCACTTGTGCACGCCGCCGCCGAACGGCTCCCACGCGTACTGGTGGATCTTGTCCTCACGCCGGTCGTCGGCGAAGCGGCCCGGGTCGAACCGCTCCGGCTCGGGCCAGTACTCCTCGAGGCGTTGGTTCGTGAGTGTCGGCACGATCACGAAGGTGCCCGCCGGGATGTGGTAGCCGAGCACCTCGGTGTCCTTGACGGTCCGGCGGGGGAGGGCCGGCACGGGCGCGACCAGGCGCAGCGCCTCCTTGATGACGAGGTCGATCGTCGGCAACTTCTCGAGGTCGTCGAACTCCAGGACCGGTTTGCCCACCGCCAGGGACTCCTCGCGCATCCGCTCCTGCCACTCCGGGTTCTTGGCGAGGTAGTAGACCATCGTCGTCATCGTGATGGTGGAGGTGTCGTGCGCCGCCATCAGGACGAAGATCATGTGATTGACGACGTCATCGTCGGAGAAACGGTGGCCGTCGTCGGTCTCGGCCTCGCACAGCGCGGCGAACAGGTCGTCCCCGCCGTGCTCGCGCTTTGCCGCCAGCTGGTCCCGGAAGAACCTCTCCAGCACCTTGCGTGCCCGCAGGCCCTTGTGCCAGCGCAGTCCGGGCACCGGAAAGCGGACATAGGCGGTGCCGGCCCGCACCGCGTCGATGAAGGCACCGTTGATCCGGTCGGCCTCCCGCCCCCGCAGTTCGACGCCCATGAACACGTCGGTGGCGAGGTCGAGGGTGAGCTGTTTCATCCGGTCATAGATCTTGAAGCCCTCGCCCGGCCGCCAGGCGTCGATCCCCCGTTCGATGGACGGCGCCATGGCCTTCATATAGCTGCGCAACCGGGGCTTGTTGAACGCTTGTTGCATGATGCGGCGATGGTGCAGGTGCTCGTCGAAGTCGAGCAGCATGATCCCGCGGGTGAAGAAGGGGCCGATGAAATAGGTCCAGGCGGGCCCGTTGGCGAAGGCCTTGTCCCGGTTGACCAGCACGGTCTCGGCCGCCTCCGGACCCTGCAGGGTCACCATCGGCTTGAAGAGGACGTTGCCCCAGGACACCGATCCGTACCGCTCCCGGCGCCTGAGAGCGTAGGCGAACGGATCCCGCATCATCTCGAACGTGGTGCCGATGATCGGAAGCCCCGGAGCTCCGGGCACCGGCTTCAGACCGCTCCCCTCCGGGGGCGCGGCCAGTAGGGTCCTGGCCATGGTTCCTCCGACGCGCCGACTGCGGCTCGAGAGCGAACCGAGGGAGACAGAAGCGCTGTGTAGATCGTTCTAACGTAAGTGACCACTGATCGTCTAGGGAGATGATCAACCTGTGGGGGTTAAAGCCGTTATTTCCGGTCATCGGTAAGTTGGGCTGGCTAATACACGCCGGTCGAGAGGTACCGATGACGAATGAAGCGGCGCGCAAGAAGCCGAAGATGAACACGGGCCGGGTCAGCCGGGTGGAGCGCATCACGCCGCACATGATCAGGGTGGTGATGGGCGGCGAGGGACTCGCCGGCTTGGGAGTGGGCGAATACACCGACCACTACGTGAAGCTGGTGTTCCCCCAGCCGGGCGTGGCCTATCCGGAGCCGTTCGACATGGAGACGATCCGACGTGACCTGCCGCGGGCACAGTGGCCGCGGACGCGCTCCTACACCGTGCGCGCATGGGATCCGCGGGCCCTGGAGCTGACGATCGACTTCGTGTACCACGGGGACAAGGGGATCGCCGGGCCGTGGGCCGCGCGGGTCAAGCCGGGCGAGGAGGTGCGGTTCCTCGGCCCCGGCGGGGCCTACGCGCCCCGCCCCGACGCGGACTGGCACCTGCTGGCCGGCGACGAGAGCGCACTACCGGCGATCGCCGCGTCGCTGGAGCGCATCCCCCCGGGAGCACCCACCCGGGTATTTCTGGAGGTGGCCGGCCCGGCGGAGGAACAGCGCCTCAGCACGCCCGGCGACGCCGAGATCGTGTGGCTGCACCGCAACGAAGGGCAGGTCGGCGACGCGCTCGTACGGGCCGTATGCGAGATGACGGCTCCGGCCGGAGACGTGCACGCCTTCGTGCACGGTGAGGCCGGTTTCGTCCGGGAGCTCCGGCGCGAGTTCCGCACCCGGCGTGGCTGGCCGCTCGATCGGCTTTCCATTTCCGGCTATTGGCGGCTCGGCCGTGACGACGAGGGCTGGCGGGCCGGCAAGGCCGACTGGAACCGGCAGGTCGAGGAGGAAGAGGACAGCGCGGCCCCGAGCGTTCTGTGACCGCTCGCCCGTCGCCTCCCGCCGGAGACCGGCCGCCCGCGCGGTGCAGGTCAGCGGCGGCAGTCCGTGGCGCAGCGGTGCGGCTCACGGGCTCGGCGGGTGGCCGGGCACGGGCGCCTCCGTGGTCCCCGTGCACGTACGGTCCAACGCGAGCCGGGCCGACAGCGCGGGAATGCGCAGGTCCGCCTCCTGCTCGGGGGTCGCTCCGTGCAGCAGGTTCGCCAGTTGCCCGGGATCCCGCGCCAGATCGTAATACTCCCGGAACATCACCTTTCCGCTGCCGGCAGGTCTTCCCCCGCGGCCGAGGCGCGTGTCGTAGTACTCGGTGTACTGCCTGTCGGCGGTCACCAGGGAAGCCCAGCTGTGCGGCCGCTCGTCGGACTTCTGCCGCCACCACTCCAGGAGCAGCCGGTCCCGGCCGTAGGGGGCCAGGAGCGAATGCCCGTCCAGCGCGAAACGGCCGGTCCGCATGAGCCCGGCGGCCTCGAGGACGGTGGGCGCGATGTCGATGTTGGCGACCAGCCGGTCGTCCGGCCGCCCCGTGTTCAGTCCCGCGGCCGGCCATGAGACATAGAACGGCACGCGCACGGAGGGGGCGTAGGGCACGGACTTGCGGTGCCAGCCGTGATCGGCCCACGAGAACCCGTTGTCCCCGATGAAGAAGACCAGCGTGTTGTCGAGCTGGCCGAGCGCCTCGAGCCGCCCGTGGACGGCGGCCACCATGTCGTCCACCGACCGGAGGGTGCGCAGCTGCGCGGCCCGCACGGCCGCGCCGTCGCCCGGCGTCGCGTTCGCATGCTGGATGTACGGCGGCTTGTCGGTCTTGTCGGTCTCGAAGACGGACGGCCGGCCCTGCCAGTCCGGCACCTCCGTGCCCGCGTATCTGCGGTCCGGCTTGTTCGGCCCGTGCGGGGCGTACGGGCTGAGACACAGGAACCAGGGACGGCTGTCGGTCACGGTGCGCTGCAGAAAGCCGAGGGCACGGTGTTCCACCACAGTGGTGGTGTAGTCGGGCAGGCTCTGCACCACGCCGTTGACGTTCCAGACCCCGTTGTCGTACGTGGGTCTGGCCAGCACCGCCCAGTCCTCGAAGAACGGCGGGTTGTCCCCGGCCTTCCACCCGTTGAGGAACTTCCCGTACAGGCCCGTGCGGTAACCGGCCTGCTGCAAGTAGCGGTGCACCGTGCGGGAGTGGTCCAGCCTGGCGCTCTGCCGGTTGCCGCGGACACCGTGATTGTGCGCGTACTGACCGGTGAAGATGGACGCGCGTGAGGGGGCGCAGAGCGGCGTCGTCGCGAAGGCGTGGGTGTATTCCGTGCCCTGGCCGGCGAGCCAGTCCATCGTCTGCGGGGTCGCCCATTCGGTCTGGCGGGGCTGGTCGTCGGTGATGACCAGCAGGATGTTGGGCCGTGACGTGCCGGCGCTCGCCCGGGCCGGGAGCAGGCCCGGGACCGTCGCCGCGGCGACCGTGGTGGCGGAGCCGGACAGGAACGCCCTCCGGCTGATGGGGATTCGAGCGCTCACTCCGTAGGTCCTTCGCAGTCGCCGCACACGGATGTACGGACGGATTCAAACGACTGCGCGGACCCGCGGCGGCGCGCCGCGTGCGGACTTGGCATAGCCGTGCCGAGGCCGGGCACGGCCCTTTGATCGCACGTGACCTGCCCGGGGCAGGACCGGGCGGGGCCACCCGCGGCGATCAGCCCTCGGGAGGGCGGCGCCGCTGGAACATGACGGTGTACTTCGCATCGGAGGCGGAGATCAAGCCGGCCTCGAAGACGCCGAACCGGGTGCAACCCGAAGCGGCGACGAGTGCGGCCCCCACGAGCATCCCGTACAGGCGGTTGCGGCGGCCGACCGTGACGGCGGCGACCGTGCCGGCGACGGTGAGGACCTCCGACACCCGCATCAGCAGGCCGGCCCGGTCCTTGTGGTAGGGCTCGGCGAGCGCCCCGAGCCGTCGTTTCATCCTCGCGGAGGCCGCCAGCTCCAGCGCCGAGCCGAAGACGGCGACTCCGCAGGCGAGGTCGGTCTCCTCGGGCGGCGCGGCCATCAGGCCGAGACCGGCCGCCGCCGTGGCCGCGGACCCCGCGAACAGGAACGGCATCTCCCGATAGCCCTCATGCCACGACGGGACGGCGGTGTTGCAGATCAGCACCGCGGTGTAACTGAGCAGGGCCGGCCCGGTGAGCGTGGCCCAACCCGTGGCCAGCTTGCCGATCCGGGGGAACAGGCCGGTGACGTCCGTGACCGCGGCGACCCCGGCCGCCGGCGCGTAGACGGTGAGGATCCAGGTGCCGACGCTCATCGGCGACGTGGGCTTGATGACGCGCAGCATGTAGAGGAACCGCACGGGCCGGCCGAGGTCGTGGATCAACGCCGCCGCCGACAACGTGATGGAGGCCAAGGCGCCGATCTTGGAGCCGCGGGCGAGCCGCGGACGCCCCGTGGCGTCGGCGGCCGCGGCGAGCACCGAGGACGCACCGGCCAACCCGCCCAGGAACAGATAGCCGGCGATGTCGAGCGTCTTCCACCCCGGCCGCTTGATGATCGGACGGCCGTAGTAGGACCTGTAGCTGCTGTCCGGTCTCGTGAGCTCACGGCTCCTGCGCCAGCGGGGCCGGCGTCCGCCCTTCTCGCCCGGCACCGCCTCACGATCCGGCCCATCGCCGCGCGAGCCCTCCCGGGTCACCTCGGCGTCACTCATGTCCGTCTCCTCAGCCTGTCGGCGCCGATCATGCTCATGGCAGTCTCCTCAGCCGGTCGGTGGCGGCGACGGCGGCGATGCCGCCGAGTATGGTCAGGCCGGCCACTGCGGCATGGCGCCACATCGAGGGCAGGTCGTGCGTGGTGACGACGGGGTCCGGCGGGAGGCCGTAGACCTCGGGATCGTCGAGCAGCAGGAAGAAGGCACCGTCACCGCCGACGCCGTCGTTGGGGTCGTGGCCGTACAGCCTCGCATCGCTCACCCCGGCGTCGTGCAGTTGCTCCACCCGCACGACCGCACGTTCACGCAGCTCTTCAAGCGGGCCGTACTGGATCGAGTCGGTCGGGCACGCCTTGGCGCAGGCGGGCTCCATCCCGGCGCCGAGCCGGTCGTAGCACAGCGTGCACTTGAAGGCCCGCCCGTCGCTCTTGCGCTGCTCGATCACCCCGTACGGGCAGGCCGGCACGCAGTAGCCGCAGCCGTTGCAGATGTCCGCCTGGACCACCACCGTGCCGAATTCGCTCCGCATCAGCGACCCGGTCGGGCACACGTCGAGGCAGGCGGCGTGGGTGCAGTGTTTGCAGACGTCGGAGTTCATCAGCCAGCGCAGCTCACCGCGCTCACCGTCCCGGGTCGCGCCGGACGGCAGGGTCAGCAGATCGACGTCGCTGTAGTCGCCGTGCTCTACACCCGGCTCCTGCCGGCCCAGCGGCTTGCGCTGCTCGATGAACTGGACGTGCCGCCAGGTGTCGGCGCCGAGCCGCTCGGTGTTGTCGTAGGACAGGCCGGTGAAGTCGAACCCGCGCCCCGGGAGCATGTTCCATTCCTTGCAGGCGACCTCGCAGGCCTTACAGCCGATGCAGACCGAGCTGTCGGTGAAGAACCCCATCCGGGGCGGAGCCTTGGGATAGCCCGCGTCTCCGGCGACGTCGGGCTCCGGCCCCCACCACCGGTTCTTTCGGACCCGCTCCCTGCCCAGCCGCGTCCTCGTGCTCTCGCTCATCGTCACGCCCCCGTTCCCGTGTGTTCGGTGATGCCGGCGCGTTCGCGGTATTCCCGTACGAGATCCAGAAGCGCGGGACCACGGGGCCGGCGGCCGGGCTGGATGTCCACGGTGAGCGCCTTGTCCTCCTGGATGTTGCCGTTCGGGTCGAGTGCGATGGGGACCAGCTCGTTCGCGGCGTCGCCGGTCACGTAGCCGTTCGGGCCCCAGTGATAGGGCACCCCGATCTGGTGCATCGTCCGGCCCTGCACCCGTAGCGGAGTGATCCGGTCGGTCACCATGACCCGCGCCTCGATGGCGTTGCGCGCGCTGATCAGGGTGGCCCACCCGCAGTGCTCCAGGCCACGTTCGGCTGCCAGCTCCGGCGAGACCTCGCAGAAGAACTCGGGCTGCAGCTCAGCGAGATAGGGCACCCAGCGGCTCATGGCGCCGCTGGTGAAGTGCTCCGTCAACCGGTGGGTGATGATCAGGTACGGGAACACCTCCGAGCCCGGATCCGAGCCGCTCGGATGGTAGAGGTTGTGCTTGCTGGAGAACGTCCGCCGGACCGGATTGTGCCGCCGCGAGTAGAGCGCGTTCTCGAACGGCGATTCCTGCGGCTCGTAGTGCGCCGGTAGGGGCCCGTCGATGAGCCCGGCCGGCGCGAACAGCCAGCCCTTGCCATCGGCCTGCATGATGAACGGGTCAGTGCCCCCGATCGCGTCCGGTCCCTTCGCGTCCGGGTCCGGACGAAACGACGGCGGCCGGTCGGGGACGAAGTCCGCGATGTCATGGCCGGTCCAGCGCCCGGCCTCCTCATCCCACCAGACGAGGGCCTTGCGCTCGCTCCACGGCCGGCCTTCGGGATCGGCCGAGGCCCGGTTGTAGAGGATGCGCCGGTTGCCCGGCCACGCCCAGGCCCATTCGTGCGCGGTCCAGTCCTGCTCGGTGTGGGGCTTGCGGCGGGCGGCCTGGTTGACACCGTCGGCGTAGATCCCGCAGTAGATCCAGCAGCCGCAACGGGTCGAACCGTCGTCCCTGAGCTGGGTGTAGAAGGACAGGTGCCGGCCCTCGGCGTCATAGCCGTTGATCTCGGCCAGCACCGCCTCCGCGCTGGGCTCGTCGAGGTCTCCGTGGACCGGGTAGTCCCAGGTGAGGTCGAGAACGGGCCTGTCTCGTTCGTCGGCCGAGCCCTCGAGCTTGGACCGGATGATCCGCCCGAGGTGGTACATGACCCACAGGTCGCTGCGCGCGTCACCAGCCGGCTCGACGGCGCCGTCGTGCCACTGCACCCACCGGTTGGTGTTGGTGAAACAGCCGTCCTTCTCGGTCTGCGCGGCGGCCGGGAAGAAGAAGACCTCCGTGCCGTTCTCCTCGGTGCTCAGCTCCCCGGTCTCGATCTCCGGCCCGTCCTTCCACCAGGTCGCGCTCTCGATGAGCGTGAAGTCCCGGACCACCAACCATTCGAGGTTGGCCATGCCGAGCCGTTGAACCTTGGTGTTGGCCGAACCGACCGCCGGGTTCTCCCCCATCAGGAAATAGCCCTTTCAGTTGCCTTCCAGCTGCGCCATGGCGGTGTCGTAGGTGCTGTGGCTGCCGGTCAGCCGCGGCAGGTAGTCGTAGCAGAAGCCGTTCTCGGACGTCGCCGCCTCACCCCACCAGGCCTTCAGCAGGCTG
>JAOPYH010000357.1 GCA_025964715.1 Streptosporangiaceae bacterium
CGCCGGCCTGCGCCAGGCCGGGCGGCGGCGGCCGGGTACGCCCGGCCGGCCCGGCTCGTCGCCGGACGGCCACCACGGAGGCACCACCGCACGCTCCAATCCCTACACCTCTCAGCGCGTGTGCGACTCGGGCGGGCACGGCGGCGGCTACTACGTCCAGCGGTCCTCGAGCTTCGCGGGTGGCGAGGTGTTCCAGCTCTACAACGACTCCGGCTACAACTGCGTCGTGACGGTCAAGACGACGGGCGTAGGGCAGAAGAGCGGGGTGTGGGCCGAGGTCACGCGCAAGGACGGCACGAAGGCCGCCGACCGCGGGTCCTACACCTACTACGCCGGGCCGGTCTTCCTCTACGCCAAGGGGCAGTGCGTGAAATACGCCGGCGGGACCGGTAGGGCGAGCGCAAGCGGGCCGTGGGGCAACTGCGGGTGACAGATCAGGCGATCAGGTTGTCGAAGTCTCCGTCCTTGGCGCCGAGGATCAGCGCCTCGATCTCCGGCCTGGTGTAGATCAGTGCTGGCCCCTCCGGGTGCCGGGAGTTCCTGACCGCGATCCACTCACCCGGGAGTTCGGCGATCTCGACACAGTTCCCTTGGGAGTTGCTGCGGTTCGCCTTCTGCCACCTGGCTCCATCGAGCTTCGTGGCGGGCATTCCGTTGTAGGTCTGGTGCATCATGTCTCTCCCAGAATGTCGCCGAGAAGCTCCACGGTGGCGTCCGGGGTCGTGCTGTCGACTGCCAGGCGTTCCATCGCCTGCATATAGACGTCGACATCGTCGCGCTTGTCCAGATACAGCGCGCCCGTGAGGGTCTCGACGTAAACGATGTCCGGCAGATCCGGCTCAGGGAACCGCAGGATGGAGAAGGCACCGCCCTCGGCGGCATGGCCGCCGAACGTGAAGGGCATGACCTGGACGGTCACGTTCGGCATCTTGGACACGGTGATCAGGTGTTCGAGCTGGTCGCGCATCACCCCGGTGCCACCGATGGGGCGCCTGAGCGCGGCCTCGTCCAGCACGGCCCACAACCGCGGCGCGTTCGGCCCGGTGAGCCGCTGCTGACGCTGCAACCGCAACTCGACGCGGTGATCGATCTCCTGTGCCGACGCGTCCGCGTTGCCCAGCTTGAAGACCTCCCGGGCGTACGGCTCGGCCTGCAGCAGTCCGGGCACGAACTGCAGTTCGTACGTACGGATCAGTGAGGCCGACTCCTCGAGGCCCACGTAGGTCTGGAACCAGCTCGGCAGCACGTCACCGTAGCGGTGCCACCATCCCGGCGCATTGGCCTCGCGGACCAGCCGCAACAGCGCATCGCGCTCGGAGATGTCGGTGACGCCGTAATGGGTGAGCAGATCGGCTACGTCCCGTTCCTTGAAGCTGACCCGCCCGAGCTCCAATCGGCTGATCTTCGACTCCGACGCCCGGATGACGTACCCGGCATCCTGTCGGCTCACGCCGCGGGACTCGCGGAGCCGGCGCAGCTGTGACCCGAGCAGGATTCGCCGCACTGTCGAACCGCCACCCGGCGATGCAGGAGTCACGTCCAACCTCCAAAGGTCATCGGCGGACCGCACAAGTGTGTCATTCACTCCGTGTATTCGCGGGCATCCTCCTGTTTCGCTCCCGGAGCCCGCCGCGACCACGGAGAGGTTCCGCTGAGCAAATGCACGTGCATTGGGCCTTGCATTCGCACGCTACGATGCGCAGGATAACGCACGGGTCCCTCGGGTCGACGGCCGTACGACCAGAACAGCATTGCGGGGTTGGCATGACATCACGCCACGCACGTGACGAGACACTGCAGTGCGCCATGGGCTCGTCCCGGCACCACGACCACGCGGATCCGCCGGCAGACCTGCGTGAGGCGGTGAAGGCGCTGGCCCGCGACCACGGTCCCGCGATCTCGTTCACCGTCGCACCCGAACCCGAGTCGGTCACCTACGCCCGTCATTTCACCGCGACCACGCTGCGGCGCTGGGACATGTGCGCGCTGACCGACGACGTCGGCCTGGTCGTCACCGAACTCGTCACGAACGCCCTGCGGCACAGCCTGCCGCCCCGGCCGGCCGAGCCGGCCGGGGCGATCCGCCTGCGGCTGATCCGTGAGGCCACGTACCTGCTCTGCGGCATCCAGGACGCCGGCGAGAACCTCCCGAGACGCCGCGAACCCGACTACGTCGCCGAGACCGGACGCGGCCTGCACATTGTGGAGTCCTTCAGCAGCATGTGGGGATGGGCACGGTGCACCGAGGGCAAAGTCGTCTGGGCCCTGTTCCGCATCCCCGGCCCGAGCGCGAGCTGACCCAGGGGCCGGGGCTGTGACGTAGATCACGGCGACGTTCGTCATCCTTTGACCGGATTCTTGCGTCTTTGTAGGCGAGGGCTGGCGTTCACCCCCAGCGTCGCGGCGCCCAAGGCCCCTTCATTGCCTTTTCATTACCTTCAGGCACGTGACTTTTGTCTGGTTTTGTCGTATTTTAGAGCTAAAGATGACTCTTCGGGTGTGCCGGCTCACTGTGCGCACCGCCTCGCGATCCGGCCGGGAGCCGCTCTATCGCCGAGGACGTTCCCGTACGAGGGCGGAGGGTCTCGCCCATTTCGCAAGCTACGGAGTGATGATGACCGCTATCACCATGCCCGCACGCGCTGAACCGGCGCGTGCCCAACAGGCCGAGCGCTACGAGCGTGACGTGCTGCCGCTCGCCAGCCCCCTGTACTCCAGCGCCGTGCGCATGACGCGCAACAGCGCCGACGCCGAAGACCTCGTGCAGGAGACGCTGACGAAGGCGTACGTGAACTTCCACCAGTTCAAGGAAGGCACGAACCTCAAGGCCTGGCTGCATCGGATCCTGACCAACAACTTCATCAACACCTACCGCAAGAAGCAGCGCGAGCCGCAGCGCGCCGGATCAGAGGAGCTCGAGGCGTGGCAGCTCACGCAGACCGAGTCCAAGTGTGTCGGCCTGCGCTCGGCTGAGACCGAGGCCCTGGACCGGATGCCCGACTCGGACGTCCTGACGGCTCTGCGGTCACTGCCCAAGGACTTCCGCCAGGCCGTCGTCCTCGCCGACATCGAGGGTTACGCCTACAAGGAGATCGCCTCGATGATGGGCACCCCGATCGGCACCGTGATGTCGCGTCTGCACCGCGGGCGCAAGCAGCTCCGCGAGCTGCTGGCGCACTACCAGCACGTCCTCGCGGCCTGAGCTACGCCGGGGAGCCCAGGTGGCGCATGAGTTCCTCATAGCGCTGCCACCCCTCAGGGGACCGGCCATCGCCGAGCCCGAACCACATCCCGGGCGACCGGGGGTCGCCGATCGGGTGCCCCGGAACGCCCGCCGGGCCCGGCCGGGCACCCATCTCGGCACCCATCGCCATGCCGATCGGAGCCGCCGAACCCGCCCACCGCGGCTCCGTCGTCAGATCGGCCCGTCCCGGACTCAGCTGAGCGAACAGCGAGGCCAGCCGGTGCTGGGCGGCCACAGAGCCGATGAGCGACGGCAGGGCCGGCACTGGCGGTAGGTCCGCCGCCGGGTAGCCGATCGCCAGAGTAACGGCCTCCTCGACACCGCTCTGCGTGGCCGAGAGCAACATCGTCGCGCCGAGCGTCCGGCCCTGCCCACCGGGCTGCGCCGGACGGTTGGACTCCCCTACACGCGGCTCCCCGCCGCCATCAATGGGAGCCTCGCCCGCCGGCCCACCGCCCACGACGGCGAGCCAGGTCGCCCGGGGCGCGCGTTCGCGCAAGAGCCCGGTCATGTCGCCGAGATTCCACAGATTCGCCACCGGCTCCGCGGTGCCCCAGCCGGCCGGCGGCCGCCCGGTGAGGGCCTGGCACAGATGGCCCACGGCACCCCCCACCAGATCCCCCTTGCCGTGCCGGACCCGGAAGGTCAGGGTGAGCTGGGAGCCGAGCGGCTCCTTGGGCCGGCTTGTGTAGCCGGGTGCGTAGTCGCGCGCCTCGGGCACCGGCACGAAGGCCCCGCCGCCCCAGTGCATCGGCCGCCCGGTGAGACCGTCATAGCAGGTGTCACCGTCCCGGACCACCCAGCACGAGCCGGGCCCGGTCAGCACCAGGCGCAGTGCCAGCGACAACCGGGACGTCGCGGGCGTGACGATCTGCAGCGCACGGCCGGACGCGCCGCAGACCCGCAGCGCCTCGGCCAGCCATGGGTTGAAGGTCACGACCGGCCGGTCCTGCAGGACCACCATCGCGTTAGGCGTCATGACGTCGACGGCCGGGAGCGCAGTGGTCGTCATGAGCCTTCCTCCGCATCCCATACCAGCCCGCCGAGCCAGCGGACCAGGTCGTCGGCGAACCGCCGGGCCATCCGCGCCGCCTCCGGCACGTCGGCGCAGGCCCGTACGTCCACCCACCAGACCGGCGTGCCGAGCCGTCCGGACAGGTCGGAGCCGAGCATCCGCTCCACCTCGCCCGGCACCTGCACGAACACCGGCGCCTCGATCGAGACGAGCAGCCGGCCGCCAGGATCGTAGAGGTGCGTGACTCCACCGTCGAGCTCACGTGGCCGGAGGTCCTGCCCGAAGGCCAGCATTCCGTCGATCACGGTGTGGACGTCCGGCTGGTTGCGCACCAGCGCGACGATGTCGCAGGTCACCGTCCTCACCTCCAGTGATCGAACCGGGACGCTCGATCCTATCTGGGCCGTGGCCTGTCGTTGTGCCTCTGATCCGCGAACGGATGATGTGCCCGGGGCCGGTGACGAACCAGCTCGGTGCCGCGAGCCGACGCCGTCGTGACCCGAATAGGACCGCTCTTTACGGGTAGGGCGCGCATCGCGAGAAGGAACCGGCGATGACGCAACGGATTCGCAGCGGTCATGACAGGCCCGGCGACACGTCCCGCGGGACCGCGGGCGCACGGCCGGGAGCGCGCGAGATTTCGGGGCTCTCACCGGTGAGCCGTACGCGCCAGAGGTAAAGAGGGCAGCAGTGGAAGAGCGAGGTTTTCCAGTCTCGATGAAGGCGTCCACGGACGATAGCGTTAGGGACGTGCCCGTCGCCGATGCTCCGTCCGTCATCACGAACGAACTGGCGGTCGAGATCGGCCGGCTCGGCGCGGTGGGCGACTTCTCCGAAGTCGGGACCCTCCGCCGGGTCACCGACCTGGCGGCGCAGGCTGTGGTCGGCTGCGCGGGCACCACGGCGGAGCGATGGGTGCTGTCCACCCCTGGAGACCACGGCGCCGAGCCGCCCAGGCTGGAGCCCCAGCTCTCCGCGGCCAGCCATCCTGATCTGGCGGAGCTGGTCGACGGCCAGCTGGCCCGGGGTGATGGCCCGATCTTCGATGTGGTCAGGACACGCCGGCCGGTGACCTGTGCCGACACCCTGACCGAGATGCGCTGGCCCGTGCACACGGCGGCCATGCTGCGCCGGGGGGTCCGGTGCTTCACCACGACGGTGCACGTGCACGAGGACATGGTCGTGACGCTGACGCTCTACGGCGTCATGCCGGCCGCACTCGAATCCGGCCAGCTGGCGATGGCGGCGCTGCTGGTCGCCCAGGGCGGCGCGGCGGTCTCCAACAGCAAGCAGTACGACCACGCGCACCGCACGGCCGTGCAACTGCAGCAGGCGGTCGCCTCCAGGGCCGTCGTGGACCAGGCCAAGGGCATGCTGATGCACGCCCTCGGCTGCGACGCGGACACGGCCTTCGCGGAGCTGCGGCGGATCTCCCAGAACCGGCACATGAAGCTGACCGCGCTCGCCCAGCGCATCGTGGCCGGGAACGAGCTTCGACGCGAGCCATGACCGACTCGCGGCTACCATTCAGCACGGGACGCAGGACTCGATCTTCCGGCTGACGAGGATGCTGAATGGCTGATCAGCTCGAACCCGAGGTGCTGATGCGGGAGATCAGCGGACTCGAGGATCGCATGGGCGAGCTGCGGCAGGCCGCGGCCATGCCGGACCCTGACCTGCGCACCACTCTTGACGCCGCACTGGTGGAACTCGACCTCGCACTCGCGGCCCTGCGCACGCTCACGTCCAATCAGCCCTCCTTCGAAGGCGGTGGGGCGGCGGCTGAGGCGGAGCGGCGGGTCCTCCGTACGGTCTTCCAGGACGCCCCGGTCCCGTTGTTCCTCCTGGACCGCCACGGCGACGTACGCCGGGTGAACCAGCACGCCGCCGTGCTGCTCGGGACCTCCCCCGGCTATGTCGGGGGCAAGCCGTTCACCGTCTTCTGTGACCTGTCGAGCAGGGCGGCGCTTCGGTCGCAGCTGGCCGCCGTCGTGCGAACCGGGGACCGTCAGGAGGCCGAGGTGCGCTTCCTCGGTAAAAAAGCGCCGGTCAATGCCATGGTGACCTTGGCCCGGGCAGGGATCCGCGGCGAGCCGAACCCCTTGGTGGTCGCGGCGGTCATGCCTGCCGGGGGCCGGCTGCCGGTGCCGGAGCAGCCCCAGGCCCGCACGGCCGGCGACGAGGCGGCCGCCGCCGTCGTGCATCGCATGGACGTGCTGGCCGGCGCGAGTGAACTGCTGCTGGAAGAGCCCGTCTTCAACGAGCCGGTGACGATCCGGCGCTGTGCCCGTCTGCTGGCCGTCGAGCTCGCCGACTGGGTGATCGTTGATCTCGCTCACCAAGGTCAGCTCAGGCGTCAGCTCGTGCTCGGCCCCGAGGAGGACCGGTGCAACGAGATCATCCAGGCGCTGGAGGCGGTGGATCCGCTGCCCGGCACCCTCCCGTACACCGTCCACGCCACGCGCAAGACGGCGGTGCACGCGCACGTCGAGGACCTGGACATCCTCGGCATGGCCGCTGATGGCACGTCCGCGTGCGCGATGATGGGCGCCACCTCCGTGCTCAGCGTGCCGATCGAGGACGGCCAGACCGGTATGGGCACGATCACGCTCGCCTCGAGCGGGGAGAACGGCCCCTTCGACCTGCTCGACCTCGGCCTCGTGCAGCGGCTCGGCCGTTATCTCGCGCTGGTGATCCGGGCCTCGCGGATGTATCGCCGCCGCACCGAGGCGGCCGAGGCCCTGCAGTCCAGCCTGCTCCCCCGTGCGCTCCCCACCGTCCCCGGGCTGGAACTGGCCGCGCGCTACACCGCGGTCACGACCGGGGCGGAGGTGGGCGGGGACTTCTACGACGCCTTCGAAACCGCGACCGGCTGGGGCTTCGCGGTCGGCGACGTCAGCGGCAAGGGTGAGGACGCGGCCGCCGTCACCGCCACGGCCAGGCACGGGATCAGGCTGCTGTCGCGGTTCAAGAATGAGCCCGCCGAGGTCCTCACGATGGTCAACCAGGCACTGCTCAGTGAGGATCGTTTCGTCACCGCGCTCCTGGCGAACCTGGAGTTCCAGGACGCCGGGCCGACGGTGACGCTCGGCACCGCCGGCCACTCTCCGGCGATCGTGATCCGGGCGGACGGCGTGGTCCGTACCGCGGCCTGTGGCGGCCAGCCGCTGGGGCTGTTCGACGACTTCGACCCGGGCGTCGAGTCGATCAAGCTGGGCGACGGCGACATCCTGTTCCTGCATTCCGACGGGCTGGTCGACGCCGCCGACCCCTCGGGTGAGCGGTTCGGCGAGGAGCGGCTGATCGAGGTCCTGACGACCTTCCGGGCCGCCCCGGTGAACGAGCTCGTTATGGCGGTAGAGCGCGCCCTGCTCGAGTTCTCCCGCGGCGACCTCCGAGACGACGTCTCCATACTGGCGTTCCGGGTGCTTCCGCGGTCGTTGGGTTAACAAGCCACGGCAAGACTCCTTCATGTCGCCCCATTTGTCTGGTTCGTTTGACCGGCTGGCCTCTTGGCCACATACTCGGGTTAGGTGCCTAAGAAGCAGGCACAAACCCGGGGACAGGTTTTGCGCCCTGTCCGACGGATCGGGACTTGTGCGGGCAGGCATGGACGCGATCCTTCCCGGCCCTGAGGGCCGGTGATGGCCACGCGCGCGCAGCGCCCCAAAACAGCCGAGCGACATCGCCGGCCTCGCGGCCTGACCTGTGACCTGCTGAGGTCGGTTTCTTCCGCCTACCCCTAGAACCGCGTACGGGGGCACGTTTCCAATGACTCTTCGCGAGGTTACCCCCATGAAGATTGCGATGATCTCTCTGCTCGCAGACCCACTGGCCCCAGAGGGATTCGGGCAGAGCGTCCACGTCGCCGAACTGGCCCGTCAACTGGGCCGTGCAGGTCATCACGTCACGGTCTACATCCGCCGGGAAGACCCCGAGGACGCGGACAGGATCCGGTTCGCGACCGGCGTCACGGTCGAGCGCATCTCCGCCGGCCCACCCCAGCGACTCTCCGGCGAGGACCTGTTGCACCATGTCCCGGAGTTCGGCCGCGAACTGGCCGCGCGCTGGCAGAAGACCCGGCCCGACGTGGTGCACGGCTTCTTCTGGACGAGCGGGCTCGCCGCCCTGGCCGGCGCGCAGGGTCTGGAGATCCCGGTCGTGCAGACCTACCACGCTCTGGGCCTGGACCAGATTCGGTCCCGAGGCGCCGCCGACGCCTATCACACCCAGCGCATCCGGCTGGAGAAGGCGATCGGCCGCACCGTGGACGCGGTGATCGCGACGTGCGCCGACGAGGCCACCGAACTGCTGCGGATGTCGGTACCACGGCCCCACATCGAGGTCGTACCGTCCGGTGTGGACGTGGAGCGGTTCAGTCCGCAGGGCCCCTCATGCCCGCGTGGCGAGATGCCACGGCTCCTCGTCATCTCCCGGTTGGCCGAGCGCAACGGTCTCAGCACCGCCATCGAGGCACTCGCCCGCATTCCCGGGGCCGAGCTGGTCATCGCCGGCGGCCCGCCCAAGGAGGAGCTGGAGACCGACGACGCGGTACACCGGCTGCACGTGATCGCCAAGGAGGCGGGGGTCGCGGACCGGGTGACGTTTCTCGGGCAGGTGTCGCACAAGAACATCCCCAAGCTGCTGCGCTCGGCCGACCTCGTGCTCAGCCTGCCGCGGTACAAGCCGTTCGGCATGGTCCCGCTCGAGGCGATGGCCTGTGGCGTGCCGGTGATCGCGGCCAATGTCGGGGGGAACGCCGACAGCGTCATCGACGACGTGACCGGAGTGCACGTTCCCGTTCACCGCCCGGCGGAGGTGGCCAGACGGATCCGGGCGCTGCTCGCCGACACGACCCATCTCAACGCTCTCGGCATCGCCGCGGCCGACCGGGCCCGGTCCCGTTACTCCTGGGAGCGGGTCGCCGGTGAGACCACCCAGGTCTACGAGCGGGTCATCGAGCACAGGGCGCTGCACGACGCGGCTGAGCTCGCCTAGTGAGTATCGGTGGACCGCTTCCGCCGGGAGCATGAGGGAGAGCGCAATCGCTATCCCGAGACCGAGAAGGAGCGGGTCGACCGTGAACTTCTCGAACTGCTCCAGGAGTTCCGGGTCGCGGTCACCGGCGTGCAGGTCCTGTTCGGATTCCTGCTGACTGTGCCGTTCGCCCCCGGCTTCACCCGCGTGGGCCAGTCCGGACGCAATCTCTTCAACGTCGCGCTGTTCGGTGCCGCCATCGCGTCGATCTGCTTCATCGCCCCGGTCGCACAGCACCGGATCCTGTTCCGCTACGGCCACAAGGCCGTACTGATCAAACGCGCGAACCAGTTCGGGATCTGGGGAGCGGTGGCGCTGGCCATCTCGATGACCAGTGCCACCGCCCTGGTGATGCACACCCTCGTGTCCTCGTGGATCGCGGTGGCCGTCGGTGCGGTTGTCGCGATCCTCTGCGCCTGGGCGTGGTTCGGCCAGGCCCTCCTCAGCCGCCGCAGGGAGAGCGCCGAGCGCAGGCGCAACGGAATGCCCAGATGACGCTGGGC
Organism: Streptosporangiaceae bacterium; assembly: GCA_025964715.1. GTDB lineage: Bacteria > Actinomycetota > Actinomycetes > Streptosporangiales > Streptosporangiaceae > Actinomadura_C. Next base: position 9,800 of record JAOPYH010000357.1, read on the forward strand.
TCAGTAGGACTTACCGAAGATGACGCGCTTGCCGTAGTCGCTCGGACGGCCGCACTTCACACATGGACCGGACTCCTCCGGAGCCTCGAGCGGGATGCAGCGCGGGGTGGCGGCCGTGTCGGCCTTGATCTCGTCCTCGCACTCCCCCCGGCCACAGTGGAAGGCAAGGGCCCATCCATCGCTCACCTGGTGGGCGAAGGCCTCCCACGAGTCGACTGCGGCCGTGTGCTCCTCCCGGAAGGCCTCGGCCCGCCTGAGCAGGAACTCCTGGAAGTCCTCCAGGATGCCCGGCAGCAGGGCCGCGGCCTGGTCGAGCGGGAGCTGCTCCTTGCCCTGGCCCTCGGCCGTCGGCAGCCGCCGGGCCATGGTGGCGATCCCGGCCTCGAGGTCGCGGGGCCCGAGCTCCAGCCGGATCGGGACTCCCCGCATCTCCCAGTCGTTGAACTTGAAACCGGGCGACAGCTGGGGGCGGTTGTCGTCCACGTGGACACGGATGCCGGCCCGCTTGAGCTCGGCACCGAGCTCGCGCGCCGCCGTGCCCGTGCGCTCGGCCAGCTCACCGCGGCCGATCGGGACGATCACGACCTGGTACGGCGCCAGGCGGGGCGGCAGTACGAGGCCCTTGTCGTCGCCATGGGTCATGACGACGCCACCGATCATGCGGGTGCTCATGCCCCAGGAGGTGGTGTGGGTGAGGGTGAGCTGCCCGGCCTCGTCCTGGTACTGGATCTCGAAGGCCTTGGCGAAGTTGGTGCCGAGATAGTGCGAGGTGCCGGCCTGCAGGGCACGGCCGTCCCGCATCATGCCCTCGATGGTGTAGGTCCGCACCGCCCCGGCGAACCGCTCGCCCGCCGTCTTCTCACCTGGTACGACCGGCATGGCGGCGAGGTCACGGGCCACCCGTTCGTAGGCGTCCAGCGCCCACATCGTCTCGCGCATGGCGTCGGCCTCGTCGGCGTGCGCGGTGTGGCCCTCCTGCCAGAGGAACTCGGTCGTGCGCAGGAACATCCGCGGGCGCATCTCCCAGCGCACCACGTTGGCCCACTGGTTCAGCAGCAGGGGCAGGTCCCGGTGCGAGTCGATCCACTTGGCCATGTACTCGCCGATGACCGTCTCGGACGTCGGCCGCACGACCAGCGGCTCCTCCAGCTCCTTGCCACCGGCCACCGTCACGATGGCCAGCTCGGGCGAGAAGCCCTCGACGTGCTCGGCCTCGCGCTTGAGGTAGGACTCCGGGATGAACATGGGGAAGCACGCGTTGTCGTGTCCCGCGTCCTTGATCCGGCCGTCCAGGTCCGCCTGGATCAGCTCCCAGATCCGATACCCGTAGGGCCGGATGACCATGGTGCCCCGCACCGGCCCGCGGTCCACGAGCTTCGCCCGCAGCACGAGTTCGTTGTACCAGGCGGAGAAATCTTCGCTCTGTGGTGTCACGCCTTCCCGACTCACCCACGTGAGGGTACTCGGTCGGCGCCCCGCAACGGCCACTCACGGCCGCTCACGGGCCCGAAGCCGCGGTCGGCCGCCTACGGCTCCAGGTCGAAGACGATCTCGACCTCATCGGCGAGCTTCAGGGTGCCGAGGAGGGCGGAGTACGGCTTGATGCCCCACGTGGTCTGGGCGATGGTCGTCCCACCGCGTAGCCGCCCACCTTCGACCGCGGCGCGTACGGTGACCGGCCGGGTGACGCCCATGATCGTCAGGTCCCCGTCGACGGAGAGGTCCTCCGGCGTCCCGGCGACCCGGGTCGAGCGGAATGTGATCTTCGGGTGCCGGTCGGTGCGGAGCACCTTGTTCCGGATGTTCCGCTGGATCTCGGCACGGTCGCCATCGGTGAGCGGCATGACTCCACCGCTGCCCTCCCGGACCTCCAGAGAGTCCGCGTCGAGGGACAGCGTGACCGAAGAGGCCGCCGGATCCGGGCCCACGTCGGCGGTCCCCTCCCACCGGGTGGCCTCGATCGTCAGATCGTGCCCGGCCCGCCGGCCGAGGCCGGTCCGGCCGGTGCGCACCAGCAGTCGCCCGGATCCCGGCCCGAACGCGTGGGAGCCCTCCGTGAGAGTCATACCGACGACGTTACGTCGGACGGCGGCACTCTCGCCAGAGCCGGCGCGTGGGCCGGCAGCCCGCGTGAGACCGCGCCGGCCGGCCTGGGCCGGCCGGCGCGGAGCGCTGCTCACCTGTCCCGGGCGCCCGCCCTGAGCCGCTCGGGATCCACCTCGCGCTCGGGGGTCCGGCGTAGGTACTCGGCCTCCAGCTCGGCCATCCGCCGCGTGTGCTCCTCGAAGGCCTGACCGGCGGCATGCCGGAGAGCGTCCAGCCGGGTGTCGTACAGATGACCCAGCTCGCGCATCAGGTCCTCGTCGCCGAGCATGCTCGGATGAACGCCGGTGGCCATGGCAGCCCCTCTCGTCGGTGCCGGAGAGAGGTCCGTACCCGGTCTCGTGCACCTCACACAGCGCCGGTCACACAGGGCCGGTTACTTGGCGGTGGCCTCTGTGTAGGCCGCGATGACCGTCTCGGGGTCCCCGTCCATCCGGATCTGGCCCTCGTCGAGCCAGATGACCCGGTTGCAGGTCTCCTCGATGACGTCGAGGTTGTGGGCGACCAGGAACACCGCGCCCGCGTCCTTGCGCAGCTCCTCGATCTTGGCCTTGCTACGGCGCTTGAACTTGGCGTCGCCGGTCGCGAGGGCCTCATCGATGAGCAGCACGTCGTGGGTACGGGCGGCCGCGATCGCGAAGCGGAGCCGGGCCCCCATACCAGAGGAATAGGTCGCCATGGGGTACTGGATGAACCCGGGCTTCAGATCGGCGAACTCGACGATCTCGTCGTACTTCTCCCGGGTCTCCTGCGGGGTGAGGCCCATCGCCAGGCAGCCCAGGACGATGTTGCGCTCACCTGTGAGGTCGCGCATCAGCGCGGCGCTCACTCCCAGCAGCGAGGGCTGGCCGTCGGTGAAGACCCCGCCCGCGTGCGGCGGCAGCAGCCCGGCGATGGCCTTGAGCAGAGTGGACTTGCCGGACCCGTTGCTGCCGATGATGCCGATCGCGTCGCCTCGGTAGGCGACGAAGGACACGCCTCGGACCGCGTGGATCTCCTTCATCTGCGGCCGGTTCTGCCGCCGGACGACCCGGATCAGCGCGGTGGCTGCGGAGCCCTTGTCGCCACCGGCGCCGTAGACCCGGTACATGATGTGCAGGCCGTCCACCACGACGATCGGGTCCCGGGCGTGGTCGATGACCACCTCGGGCTGCACGATGTCCTGCGGCTTCTTGGCGTTGGGCTTCTGGGACGAGGAGTTGGGCATCGCAGCCTTCTCCTTCACGGCATCAGCCACGGCCGTACCTCTCCTCGGCGCGATAGAAGTAGTAGAAACCAGCCATGAAGGCGACGACGGCCCAGCCGATGGCATAGATCCATACTGTCTGATTCATGCTGACCAGCTCGGCGTGCTGAGCGCAATAGCCGGCGGCCTTCGGCCCACCGCCGTTGCACAGCTGCAGCGACTCGACCTGCTTGGCGGCCATGTCGTGCCGGTAGGACGTCAGGAGGCTACGGCGGGCCAGCTCCACGTAGACCGAGCCCGGGTTGAGCTCCAGGATCTTCATCGCCCACGTGGGCGCCTTGGTGGCGAGGACCCACAGGCCGAAGAAGATGCCGGAGAAGTAGAACCAGGTCCGGAGGATGAACGGGAGGAGCTGCTGGATGTCCCGGACGAAGGCGCCCAGGCGGGCGATGAAGAGGCTGGCGCCGATGTTGAAGACCAGCTGGAGGGCCAGCACCGGAACGATCAGGATCCAGTGCCAGGTCGGGAACTCGCCGAAGCCGAGCACGATGGCGAACAGCACGCCCATCGCGACCATCAGGTGCTGCAGTTCCACGATCACGAAGGCGAACGGCAGCGCGGCCCGCGGGAAGTGCAGCGCCCGGATGAGCGACAGGTTGTTGCCGATCGACTTGGCGCCCGCGGTCATCGAGCGCTGGCAGAACGAGAAGATGAAGACGCCGGTGACCAGGAAGGGGATGTAGTCGGTGATGCCGCGCTTCTGCTGGAGCAGCACACCGAAGATCAGGTAGTAGATGAAGGCGTTCAGCAGGGGTGTCAGCACCTGCCACAGCTGGCCCAGCCGAGACGACGTGTACATCGCCATGCTCTTGGAGGACGCGAAGTTCCAGATGAACATGCGCCGTTGCCATACGTCACGGACGTATTGGGCCAGCGGGGGGCGCGCCGCGCTTTGCGTCAGTCCATAGCGGGAGGCGAGCTGGGACAGGGATTCGCCGCTTTTCCCGTTCAGGGGAGGAGGAGCCGCGACCGCACCTGCATGCTCGCCACCCGAGGAGCTGAGCCGTTCCGGGTGACTCATATCGCGAAGCCTATTGCAGTTGACGGTACCTCAGGCACGTTCCTCCACATGTGAAGCCTGATCTGTGATCTTCGCAGGCATCATGTCCGATTCCCCGGGGATAACATCCTGCATGTCGATCAGAAGTGCCCTCAACAAGCTGGACCGACGAGCCTTCGAGGCCGTCGCGACCGCGCACTTGCCAGGTCTGGAGTCCGTGCTCCCCCGGCTGTCCCACGCCGCCGACAATTCGCTTCTGTGGTTCGGCACGGCCACGGCACTCGGGCTGACCCGCAGACCGCATCTGCGCAGGGCGGCTCTGCGCGGCTCGATCGGCATCGCGCTCGCCAGCCCGGTGGCCAACCTCGCCGGCAAGCAGGCCTTCCGCCGTAAGCGCCCGATCGTCGACCTGGTGCCACAGGCCCGGCGGCGGTGGGCGATTCCGACCTCGCACGCCTTCCCGTCCGGGCACTCCGCGGCGGCCACGGCCTTCGCGGCGGGCGTGGCGATGGAGGCACCCTTGACCGTGGCCCTGCCGGTGGCGGGGGCCGCCGCGGCCGTCGCGTTCTCCCGCGTCTATACCGGGGCCCATTATCCGGGTGACGTGCTGGCCGGCATCGGAATCGGGGCCCTGGCGGCCATGGCGACCCGGCTCGTCTGGCCGACACGGCCGCCGATCTCCCATGTCGTACGGACCGGCCTGACGGACATCCCCCGGCGGGCCGGGCAGGACGGCCGGGGCGTCGTCGCGGTCGTCAATCCGAACGCGGGACCCGGGAGGTCGATCGCGGACACGATCGCCAAGCAGCTCCCCGCCGCGGAGGTCGTGGAGCTGGCACCAGAGGACGACGTCGCCGCGATCCTGGACAAGGCCGCCGAGCGGGCCGACGTCCTCGCGGTGGCCGGCGGCGACGGAACGATGAACTCCGGCGCGCAGGCAGCGCTCAGGCACGACGTGCCCCTGCTGCCGATCCCCGGCGGCACGCTCGATCGCTTCGCCCGGACACTGGGCATCGAGACCACCGCGGACGCTCTCGCGGCCTATCGGGACGGTCACATGGCCCGCGTCGACGTCGGCCGCATCCGGCAACCCGAAGGACAAGAGTTCATCTTCCTGAACACCGCCAGCTTCGGCGCCTATACAGAGCTCGTGGACCGGAGGGAAAGGCTCGAAGACCGCATCGGCAAATGGCCCGCGCTTGCCGTCGCCGCGACCCGGGTACTGCGAGACTGGCAACCCGAAGAGGTGGTCATCGATGGGCGTACTCGTCATGTTTGGCTGGCGTTCATCGGGAATTGCAAATACGGCGCCCGCGGCACCACACCGACCTGGCGCCGCCGGCTCGCCGACGGCAAACTCGATATCCGTCTGATCGCGACCGGCCGGCGGGCGGGACGACTGCGGGCCGTCGCGGCCGTACTCGCGGGGCACCTGCACCTCACGCCGGGCTACTCCTCCTGGCGCTCGCCCGAGATGCGGCTGTCCGCGCCGGGCGGGGATCTGCGGCTCGCCCACGACGGCGAGACGCGCTCCGTCCAGCCGTCGGTGACGTTCGGCAAGTACCCGGCCTCGCTGGCGGTGATCTGTCCGTCCTGAAACCTCACTGATAGGTATGGGGCGACATCACTCTGCACCAAGGAGGAGCCATGGCCGGCCGGCCGCCGCTTCCGTACGACTTCCTGCCCGAGGTCCCGTCCTTCGCCGTCAGCAGCGACGACGTCACAGAGGGCCAGCAGATGGCGAACGCCCAGGTCTTCAACGACTGGGGGTTCGACGGTCACAACGTCTCGCCGCACCTGCGCTGGGAGGGCTTCCCCGCGGAGACCAGGTCCTTCGCGGTGACCTGCTATGACCCCGATGCTCCGACGGGCAGCGGCTTCTGGCACTGGTCGCTGTTCGACATCCCCGCGGACGTCACCGAGCTGCCGTCCGGTGCCGGCACGCCCGACGCCACGGTGGGCACGCAGGCCCGCAACGACTACGGCACCAAGGACTTCGGCGGCGCCGCGCCGCCTCCGGGTACGCCCCACCGCTACGCGTTCGCGGTGCACGCCCTCGACGTCGACAAGCTCGGTGTCGACTCCGACACGAGCCCCGCGGTGGTCGGCTTCAACATCACCGCGCACACGGTGGCCCGTGCCCTGATCGTCCCGGTCTACGGACACTGACCCACCTGCCCGCTCACCGGCCGTGATCTCGCGGGTGCCCGCCCGAACATCCGCGAGATCACGGGAGGTCGTCCACGTGCGGCCTCTCCGCCGGAAGGCCCGGGGCCGCGTCCTCGACGCGACCCCGGTAAACCCCGTTCGCGCACCCACGGGGACCAGTGACGCCCAGACAGCGGCCCCGGCCCGTTCGGTCATCGCCGTACCCCCGGAACCGGCGCCCGTGCGTCACGCCCACACCCGGACGGCATCCGGCTGCAACGGCCGCCGACCGGTGTGGCTCGACCATGCGCGATGGCGCTATGAATCCGCTTCGAATCCGCTACCGCTCACCGGGCGGCCTGCTCGAACGGGAACCGGTCGGCGAAGGCGGGCTCGAGGTCGTCGAGCCACGCCGCGGCCGGATCGTACTTCGCGAAGAACGGCCGGTTCACCAGCTCGGCGTCGCGGCACTGGATGAAGTGCAGGGCGAAGACCTTCTCGCCGAACAGCTCCAGGACGCCGTCGACGCAGACCTTCCCCGGCGTGGCCGACATGGACGGACCGCGGACCGTGCGCGCCAGCCCGGAGACGTTCTTGTAGGCGTCCCGGAACACCTCGTACGCCCGGGCCAGTGGCACCGCGAAGTAGTCCTGCGGGCCCGTGTCGCGCTCCACGAACATGTAGTAGGGGATCATGCCCATACGGAGCTGCTCGCGCCACATCGACTCCCACACGGCGGGATCGTCGTTGATGGACCGGATGAGCGGCGCCTGCGTACGGATGATCGCACCCGTGTCACGGATGCGGCGCACCGCCGCACGGACCACGGCCGGCTGCATCTCACGCGGATGGGAGAAGTGGGCCATGAACGCGAGGTTCTTGCCGGACGCGACGACCTGCTCGAACAGGCGCAGCATGTCGTCGGCATCGGGATCGGAGACGAACTTCTGCGGCCAGTAGGCCAGCGACTTCGTGCCGATCCGGATCGACTCGAGCTGCTCCAGCTCCAGAAGCGGCTCGATATAGCGCCGGAGCACCGGCTCGGTCATGATCATCGGGTCACCGCCGGTGAACAGCACGCTGGTGACCTCGGGGTGGTGCGTCAGGTACTCGCACAGCCGGCCGATCTCGTCACCGGCCATCTTCAGGCTGGGCTCCCCGACGAACTGGGCCCAGCGGAAGCAGTAGGTGCAGTACGCGTGACACGTCTGCCCCTGCTTGGGGAA
>JAOPYH010000369.1 GCA_025964715.1 Streptosporangiaceae bacterium
AGGTCGTCTACCGCACCGACCTCGGCCAGTACAAGAGCAGCGACGGCGCCGCATACCAGCACCTGGCGTGGTCCCCGCCGTACCTGGTGGCCATCAAGACCACCGACGATACGTCGCTCGTCAGCACCACGCTCAAGGACGACGCGCACCTGTTCTTCAACGTCCCGGTCAACTCGAAGTGGATCCTGACCAGCAACGTCTTCTACTACGCCGACACGACCGCTGACATGAAGGTTGGCTGGAGCGGGCCGGCCGGCGCGACGCTGATGTGGAACCTCGGCGGCATGAACGCCGGGGCGACCGACCCTAACGGCGGCATGTACAGCGGCGCGAACACCATCGTAGGTACTGACATCGCCGGTGGTGCCGGCGCACCCTCGCCGACGGTCATCATGCGGCCGAGTGGCCTGCTGACCGTTGCTGGGACATCCGGCAAGCTGCAGTTCCGCTGGGCGCAGAACACATCCACCGTCAACGGCGTCAACACGCTCGCCGGATCGTGGATGAAGCTCGAACGGGTCGGGTAACCGGTGACCGACTACCGCTACCTGTTCGCCGACGCGCTCACCGGGCAGCTGATCGAAGAACTGCCGCTGGACTGCCAGTCCTACTCCCAACAGATCTCCGGCGTCGGGCAGTGGACCGGAACCCTCGCCATCGCCGACCCGAACATGCCCACACTGTGGAAACAGGCCACGCTCGAAAAACGCAGCCTGCTGATGATCCAGCGCGGAGACAACCCCCAGCCGGCCTGGGGCGGCATCGTCATGAAAAACCGGCCCACCGGCACCGGGCACACCACCGCCGAGATCACCGCCGAAACCCTCGAAGGCTACTGGGGCCGGCGGAAGATCAAGCAGGATCTGACGCAGACCGGCGCCGACCTGTTCAACGTCGTCCGGGCGATCATCAGCCAGTTGCAGGCCATCACCGGCGGGAACCTACGCATGGCCGTCACCTCCAACCTCCACGGATCAACCACGACCATCACCTACCTGGGCAAAGACCGCACCCGCGCGCTGGACGCCATCAACCGGCTCGCCGAAGTGGCCTCATTCGAGTACACGATCACATGGAACAGAACGGGCAACACTTTCACGCCGACACTGGTGCTCGCCGCCCCGGGGCTAGCAACCACCCTCGACCCGGTTTCGTTGGAATTTCCCGGCAACCTGGCCGCGCCGATCGACACTCCATCCGACGGCGGCGACGCACCCAACGCCGTCACCGGCATCGGATCCTCAGGCACCGCCGGCGCGCCCCTCATCTCCGAAGCCGCCGACACCACCGGTGAGCTCGCCGCCGGCTACCCGATTTTTGAGGACGAGATCCAGTTCCGCGACGAGACGGACCAGACCCGCCTTGATGCGCGCACCCAGACGGCACTGAACGCGAAACTCGCCGACCACACCGTGCCCACCGTTGAACTGCGACCCCCCGAACGGGATACCGACCTCAACCTCGGCGACCTCGTCCTGGGCCTGCCCGTGCGGCTGCGCTGCACCTGCCCCTACCACCCGGCAGGCACCGACGGACGGCCCGGCTACGACACCACCAGCCGGCGCATCACCGGCTGGACCGTCGCCCCGAAAGCCGCCGAAAAAGTCACCCTCGCGCTCGGCGGCATAACCGGAAAAATCACGCCGCCCCTCGCCGACCGCAGCGTCGCCGCGTACATCCGCGACCTCGACCGGCGGATCCGCGAACTCGCCACCCGCACCTGACCCGCGCCGCCGCGCGCCTCCCACCGAAAGGGGCGCACATGCGCCGTCTCATCCCTGCCGTTCTCGTCGCCCTGGTGGCGTCGCTGTTGTCTACGGCGACGCCGGCCCGGTCCGCGACCGTGTGCACCTCCTATGTCCAGATCGGCCGGATCCTGTTCATGGGCGACAGCATCACGGCCATGCAGGGCCAGTGGACGCGGCTGCGGGAACTGCTCGACCAGGGCTGCGCGCAGTACGACATCGTCAACGCGGGCGTGGGCGGGACCGGCACGAAGGAGCACTGGCCGGCCGCTGCGCAGGTGCTCACCGCGACCCAACCCGATCTGATCATCATCAACACCGGCACCAACGACGACCCCAACAGCGCCGAGACCAACGTTGGCTACCTCACCTTCAAGGACCGCTACCGCAAGGTGCTGGAAGCCATCGGCAACTCCATGAAGCCGGGCGCGAAGGTGCTCGGCACCTACCCGACCTATCCGCGCACACCGCCGGCCCCGACGTGGATCTCGATGCGCACCAAGACCGACAACATCTACGGCACCGTCTACCCCAACTGGGGCACCGGCGACTGGCGGACGTACGTGGTCAGCGGCATGGTCAGCCTCAACCACATCCCCGGCAGCCTGTTAGACAGCGGCGGCGTGCACCCGACCGGATGCAACCCGTGGGATCCGCAGGGCGGCTGCGCGGCCATCCAGGAGGACGTCTACCGGACCATCGCGCAGGTGTACGGCCTGCCGCCGATCCCGGACGACCCACGCCAAAGTGCGGTGCAGTACAACGGAGGGTGACGCCGTGCAACTCATCGACATCGCGTCGCATCAGGCCGGGATCAACCTGTCGCGGGTACGTGACGCCGGGTACGGCCTGGTCAACATCAAGCTGACCCAGGGCAACTGGTACACCTTCACCGAGGGCCGGCACCACGCCGATGCCGCGCGGGCGCTGGGCATGGGTATCTCCACGTTCTCGTGGATCGACAACTCCGCGTCCGGCGCCGAGCAGGCCGCGTACGCCTACCGGCAGATGCTCGCCATCGGCGGCCCCGACGGCATGGCCCACCAGTGCGACAACGAAGACACCACCCGCCCGGCGACGCGGGACATCACCCGCGACTACGTCAACTGGTGGCAGGACAAGCTCGGCCGGCCGATCTACATGTACACCGGTGACTGGTGGGCGACCAGCGGCGGCCGGGCCTCATGGAACGTCGCATCGCTGACTCCGTACCTGATGGCCGCCCCGAATGCCGGCTATCTCGGGTCCTACCCGGGCGACGATTCGCCGCACTGGGACGCCGGCTACTGGGGCTACAACACCCTGTCGCTGATGCAGTACGCCGTCTCGCCCATCGCTGGGGCCGGCGGCGGAGACCTATCCAAAACGGCGATCCGCGATCCCGCCGCATGGGCGGCGCTCACAGGCCAAGGAGGCACGCTCATGGCAGCGCTATCGGACGATGAGCAGCGGGAGCTACTCAAGGGGGTCAGGGCGCTCGTCGGCGGCTGGCCGGCGACCGTCACCGCAGACGGCAAACCGGATGGCCGCCCGGTCGGCGTCCACGTCGCCGATCTGTGGCGCTACCTGATCGACGGGATGGGCGCCTACGGCGTAGGCCGCGCCGACCCCGCCGGACCGCCGAACGGCTGGTACGTCGACGAGCTGCTCAAGTCGATCCGCGACTCGCGGCAGGCGACCGGCGCGCCCAGCCAGGACCAGGTCGACGCGGCCATGCTCAAGGCCATGCAGGACCCGGCGGTCATCAACGCCCTCGGCGCCGCGGTCGCCTCACACATCCACGTGAGCTGACCAAACCACACGGCGGTCCCCCGCCCAACCGACCCCGAGACGAGGTGACATGGGCGGGGATACCACCATCACCAACGAGGTGCTCGCCGAGCGCATCGCTAACTTCCGTACCGACCTGCACGCCGACCTCGGCCGCATCGAGCTG
>JAOPYH010000379.1 GCA_025964715.1 Streptosporangiaceae bacterium
GTGAAGTTCCCGGACATCGACCCCGTCACCATCCTTGGCGGCGACCTCGAAGACGTCCACCACGTCTTCGACTGGATGCGCTTCGAGGCCGACGGGACGCTGTCGGAAGGGCGTGGCGTCCACGACGTCGAACAGGTGCTCCTGATAGCCCGCGCCGAACAGGTCCCTGCCGCTGATGTCCGCGCGGGGGACGTTCTGCTGGAGCCCCGCCGCGCCAGCCCGTACCAGGTGGTCGCCGAGCAGCCGATCCTGAAGCCGAGCGGGCTGCTGGACATCCCGTGGTGGGCCGGCCGTCTGCCGCGAGACGGACATGCGGTCATCGGCGGCATGCTCCGCGCCCCGCATCAGACGGTGCGTCGCGCAGCTAGGGGCGTGACCCTGTGAGCGCCCCCGAAGAGCAGAGCGCCGACGAGGGCTTCGGCCACGGCCCGCTCCAGACCTTCGAGATCACCTGGCAGAACGGCCACGTCGAGAAGGTCCAGGGCCACCAGGTCAGCCACTCCGGCGGCGCCCTGTTCGGCGAGCGTGGCCCGCGCCGGTTCGCCATCCACGGTGATTTCGACGGCCACTGGACGCTCGTCATCACCGCGCCCGAGGACGACACCCGCATCATCCGCAATGTCACCGCAGGGGAGTGGGTCCTGTGACCGCGCTCGTCGACCACACCAGCGAACTGGACCGGGCACTCGCCATGGTCCTGCCGCACCACGACGCCGAAGGCGTCCACTTTGCCGGTAGCGAGAACGCACACACCGCCGACGCCTGGATCGGCAAGACGCACTTCGAAGCGACCGCGCCGACCTGCGTTCAGGCTCTTGCCGCCGCGATCACCGGCCTACACGCCGCGATCGGCGGTGCCGCGTGATGGCCACCTACGAACTCCAGCCGTCGATGACCGACGACGAACGCCTGCAGCGGTTCACGAAAGCGACTCGCGCTGACGACCTGCACGTCGCTGCCTACATCCGCCAGTTCTTCCCCGAGGTCTACGACCAGGCGGCGGCCTACGCCGACCGGATGCGCGCGATTCGCGCGAAAAAAGAGGAGGCCGCCGCATGAGCAGCCCCAGCACGAGACGCCGCAGACGCGGCCAGCACGACTCCCCGCCCGCGACCCCCAGCCCAACCCCCACCCCGCCGCCGGCCGAGCACACACCCGAACGAGGAGCCACGTTGAACCTCCAGAACCCGACGGAACTCGTGAGGTGGCTGTCCTCGAACGCCGAAGGCTTCAAGAAGAGCGCCGCTGACAACCGCGAGGCCGCAAGGCAGAAGTACGTCGACGCCACCGACCACGAGCGGCACGAGAAGGAAGCCGCCGACAAAGAGATGGCACTGCTCGGCCAGCTCGAGGAGATACGGAAGCAGATCGACGAGCTGCGGAAGGTGCGAGAAGACCACACGCAGCAGAAGGAGATGCGGACAGCCGAGGCCAAGAAGTACGCCGACCAGTCCAAGGGCTTCGAGGCCCATGCCGCCGACATCGAGGCGTCCATCCCCGTCATCCAGCTGGCGGTGGCAAACGGGAACGGTCAGTCGCCGCCGGCGGCACCAGGCATCGATCTGGACCCAAAAGAGACCGCCGAGATCGACGGGACGATCGCCCGGATCGACGCCCTCCGCGCGGAGCTGCCGGCCGACCAGCGCGACGAGGGGGAGCTGTGAGTGACCTCCGCCCCATCCTGAGCCGCCGTACCGGTCGGCACCACAGGCCGTACTTCTGGCGGACCCGCGCCGCCTCCGCGTTCCTCGTCGCTTCGGTGACCACGCTCCTGACCCTGCTGCACCTGACCGCCTTCAAGGGGGCGTCTCGCTGATGGCTCTGAAAACCCGTAAGCCAACCGGCGCTGTCCCCTGGCCGCTGATCCTCATCGAAGGCGGCGAGAAGTCGGGCAAAAGTTTTGCCGCCGCCGTGATGTCCGCCTCCAAGAAGGTCGGCGCCACCTACTGGCTGGACCTGTCCGAAGGGTCTTCGGACGAGTACGGCGCGATCCCCGGAGCTCGGTACGAGGTCATCCTCCACGACGGATCCTGGGCGACCATCGTTGAGCAGGTCCGCGAAGCCAAAGTCGAAGCCGCCCGCGTTGCTGAGGCCGGCGAGCCGCCGGTAGTGCTCGTCATCGACTCGATGACCGCGGAGTGGGACATGCTCAAGGACTGGGCGACCCACCGCGCAAAGGGCTCGGAAAGCAACAAGAAGCGTCTCCAGCGTGACCCGAACGCCGAGGTCAAGGTTCCGATGAACCTTTGGAATGACGCGACCGCCCGCCACCGCCGCCTCATGACGATGCTGATGACGTTCCCCGGCATCGTCGTGATGACCGCCCGCGGCAAAGAGGTCGCCAGTCTCGACGACAACGGCCGGCCGATCGAGAACACGAAGGAGTACAAGGTCGAGGGCCACAAGACCCTCGCCTATGACGCCTCCGTGTGGATCCGCCTGTCACGCGATGCCCCGCCCGTTGTCATTGGTGCCCGTTCGGTGCACGCCGGGATCCGCCCAGGCCGCGACGAACCGCAGTCGCTGCCAGAGAACTGGACGCTCGAGGGGCTGGTCTTCGACCTGCTGAAGTGTGACCCGAGCAAGGCGCACGTGCGGGACCTGGTCGAGACGAAACACGAGCGGACCCCGGAGCAGATCCGTGACGAGGCGCTGAAGTCGACGACAACCCCCGAGCAACTCCGGGCGCTGTACACGGAGGCAAAGAACCTCGGCTACGGCGAGATCGTCGTCTCCGACGAGAACGGTCGTGAGGGGACCCTTCCGGATCTGCTGGTCCACCTCGGGAAGACCCGCGCCGCCCAGCCCGCCAACCCGGTCCAGGAGCGCCTTCGGAACCTGTGGGCACAGACCGAGGTCGCTGACGACGCCGATGCCCGCGCCCGATGGATGAGCGAGATCATCGGCCGCCCAGTCGAGTCCGAGAAGGACCTGTCGGACGAGGACAAGCAGAAGGTCATCGCCCGGCTTGACGCCTATGTCGCGAAGAACACCCCGCCTGCCGAGCAGGGGAGGCCTGCGGCATGAGCGACCTCAAGAACGGGATGCTCGGCGCGGCAGTCCGCAAGCTCCTCGTCGAGAAGATCAACGAAGCCGACGGGATCGCCCGCGGGGACACGCTCCAGAAGCTGCTGGCCGTGCACGAGTCGATGGGCGTCAAAACCCTCGACGTCATGCTCCCCGACGACACGAAGGTCGCGCGGGCGACACTGCCGCAGCCGAAACCCGGCGTGGTCGTCGACGACCAGGCGTTCCTGAAGTGGGTCGCTGCGGAGCACCCGACGGAGATCGTTGAGGCGGTCCGGGAGTCGTTCCGCCGCGCGATCCTCAAGCGCCTCGAGATCGTCGGCGACGAGGTCGTCGACAAGCAGGGCGGCGAGGTCGTCCCGTGGGCGTCCGTTCGGCCGGCCGCGGAGAAGCCCTCCAACTTCACGGTGACGTTCGTCGGCGATGGGCGCCAGGCCGTCGAGCAGGCGTGGTTGGACGGCACGATCAACCTGCTCGACTTCACCGCTCCGCCCACCCTCCCCGCCGGGGGTGAGGAGCAGTGACCTCGACGACGCTCGCCGAAATCACAACAGAGGACCTGGACCAGGTCGGCGACCTAACCCCCAACGAGGTCGCCAGGGCCCTCATCGTCTTGTCGCGGCAGATGTACGCCAAGGTTCGCGAGCTGCGCGACCTGGGGGATAAGTCGGCAAAGGCAAAGAAGGACGCGAAGGTCGCCTACGCCCAGTCGTTCTTGTCCGCCGATGGCCCGATGGACATCCGCAAGCAGATCGCCGAGCTGGCCGCCGCTGAAGCCAAGTTCGCGGCGGACGCTACTGAGCAGGAGGTCTCCGCCTGCAAAGAGGCGCTGAAGAGCATGCACGCGGCCGTGGACATCGCGCGGACGCTCAGCGCCACCACCCGAGACGAAATGAAGCTGGCCGGGTCGGGGGTGCATGGCGCATGACCAGTCAGCACTTCCTGCTCGTTCATGAGGACCCAGCCGACGGCATGGAGATCGAGCACCTTGACACGTGCCCTCGGACCGTGACGGCGGAGATGGCCGTCTACGAGTGCGCCCACGAGGCGATGGCGCAGGAGTACGGACTCGATGCGTTCTTCGGCCGAGATGCGGAGCCGCACCCGCTCCACGGTGTCCGACAGGTCGTCGCCCCGGGGCGCCACCCGGTCGAGTACTGGTGTGAGGAGATCAAGCTTGCGCCTTTCATTGGCGTTGCCGAGTACGACCACGGATTGACGATCGCGGGCGGCGCCACATGAAGCGCCGCACCCGACTGCAGGCGAAGACCCGCCTGCAGCGTCACACCCCACTGGGGAACGGTGACAGCAAGCTCAAGCAGGCCAAGCCGATGGCGCAGCAGTCCGCGAAGAAGCGCGCCGGTCGCCGGAACTGGGAGCAGCTCCGTACCGCCGTACTTGAACGCAGCAACGGCTGCTGCGACCTGTGCGCCTTCGCGATCGACCCCGCGGACTGGGAGTGCCACCACCGCCGGCTGCGCAGCCAGGGCGGCCTGGACGAGGTGGCGAACCTCGTCGCTCTGCATGACCTCTGCCACGACCGGCTGCACGGCGACCGGGCGATGGCCCGCGACACCGGCTTCATCGTCCACCGGCCCGACGACCCCGCACACACGCCCGTGCTCCGCCACGGCTCCACGTGGGCTCTGCCCGGGGAGACGTGGACGCCGGTTGATCCCGAGGAGCTGGCCGCATGAGCACCGCAACCGTCATCGGCCTCCCCGTCCGCTGGAAGTGGGTCCCGGTCGAGCACTGCAACCGCTGTCGCGAAGCCCACCCCGTCGACCACGCCTGCCCGATCCGTCTGGAGACCACCCGATGACACGCCTCGTCTTTCTCGACACCGAGACCACCGGCATCCATCCGGGCCGGCGCGTGTGGGAAATCGCCATGATCCGCCGCGACGAGAACGGTGACCGCGAGATATCCATCTACGTCGAGGTCGACCTCTCCGCCGCCGACCCGTTCGGGCTGAGTATCGGCCGGTTCTACGAGCGTCACCCAGTCGGCCAATACCTGTCTGGTCGGATTGGCTCCGAGTCCTATGCGCTGAAGAAGCAGGTTCGGGATCCGTTGTACGCGGCCAAACTGGTCGCCCAATGGACTCACGGCGCGCACCTCATAGGCGCAGTACCGAACTTCGACGCTGAGACCCTCACTGGCCTGCTGCGGGACCACGGGCTTATCCCGGCATGGCACTACCACCTGTGTGACGTCGAGAACCTTGCCGTCGGCTACCTCGCCGCCAAGGGCGAACCACTGTCACCGCCGTGGGACAGCGAAGTCCTCTCCGCGAAACTCGGCGTCGACCCATCGCAGTACGAGCGCCACACGGCCTTGGGTGATGCCCGGTGGGCCCGTGACGTCTACGACGC
>JAOPYH010000388.1 GCA_025964715.1 Streptosporangiaceae bacterium
AGAGGGCCGCGGCTCCACGCTCGTGCATGGCCGCCGGATGCCGCCACTATCGGAAGGTGCGGTTCCCGGCCCGTTTCCCGTCCCTTCCGTCGGTGTCACTTCGCGCTCACTGGCTAGATCACGTGAAATTCGTGTTACATCCGTGACCGGCCCATTCTCAATGGCCCCGGCCGGGGGTTAGCGTCCGTATGTGCTGATCACCGCCGCGTATTTCGTCATCGTTCATCGGCCGGTCCCTTGAGCGCCGGGTTGGTGCCCGGCGAGGTGGTGACCGGTGACGGCCCGGTGGGGCTCAACCCGGGCCGGCCACGCACGACGCTGACCGTGATGAACACCGGTGACCGGCCGGTGCAGGTCGGCTCGCACTACCACTTCGCCCAGGCAAACGACGCGCTCGACTTCGACCGCGAGGCCGCCTGCGGCCACCGGCTGGACGTGCCGGCCGGCACCGCCGTGCGCTTCGAGCCGGGCATCACGCGGGAGGTCATATTGGTTCCGCTCGCCGGGCTCGCGGTGGTGCGAGGGCTGCGTCATGACTGAGGTCTCGCGCGCCCGCTACGCCCAGCTGTACGGCCCCACGACCGGCGACAGGGTCCGGCTGGCCGACACCGATCTGTTCATCGAGGTCACCGAGGACTTGAGCCGCGGCGCCGGGGCCGGTGACGAGGCGGTCTTCGGCGGCGGCAAGGTGATCCGCGAGTCGATGGGCCAGGGCGTGGCGACCCGGGCCCAGGGCGCTCCCGACCTGGTGATCACCGGCGTGGTCGTGCTGGACCACTGGGGCGTCGTGAAGGCCGACATCGGCATCCGGGACGGCCGCATCGTCGCGCTCGGCAAGGCAGGCAACCCAGACACGATGGACGGGGTCCACCCCGACCTGGTGATCGGGCCGTCCACCGAGATCCTCGCCGGCAACGGCAAGATCCTCACGGCAGGGGCGGTCGACTCCCACGTCCACCTGATCTGCCCGCAACTGGTCGGCGAGGCCCTCGGCGCCGGGGTCACCACCCTCGTCGGCGGCGGCACCGGCCCGACCGAGGGCACCAAGGCCACGACCGTCACCCCCGGGTCCTGGTACCTGGCCCGGATGCTTGAGGCCCTCGACGCCTGGCCGGTCAACGTGGCGCTTCTCGGCAAGGGCAACACGGTTTCCGAAGAAGCGATGTGGGAGCAGCTGCGCGGCGGCGCGTCAGGGTTCAAGCTGCACGAGGACTGGGGGTCGACACCGGCCGCGATAGATGCCTGCCTCCGGGTGGCAGACGCCTCGGGCGTCCAGGTGGCGCTGCACTCGGACACGCTGAACGAGGCCGGCTACGTCGAGTCGACACTGAACGCGATCGGCGGCCGGTCCATCCACGCCTACCACACCGAGGGCGCGGGCGGCGGGCACGCGCCGGACATCATCACGGTGGCGTCGCACCCCAACGTCCTGCCATCGTCGACCAACCCGACCCGTCCGCACACCGTCAACACCCTGGATGAGCATCTCGACATGCTCATGGTCTGCCACCACCTCAACCCGTCGGTGCCAGAAGACCTGGCCTTCGCGGAGTCACGGATCCGCCCGACCACGATGGCGGCCGAGGACGTCCTGCACGACCTCGGCGCGATCTCGATGATCGGCTCCGACTCGCAGGCCATGGGCCGGATCGGCGAGACCGTGATCCGCACCTGGCAGACCGCGCATGTCATGAAGGGGCGCCGGGGCGGGCTGGAGGACAACTTGCGCGCCCGGCGCTACGTCGCCAAGTACACGATCTGCCCCGCCATCGCGCACGGTCTGGACGCGGAGGTCGGCTCGGTCGAGCCCGGCAAGCTCGCCGACCTGGTGCTTTGGGAGCCGGCGTTCTTCGGCGTCCGCCCGCACGTGGTGCTCAAGGGAGGCATGATCGCCTGGGGCCAGATGGGCGACGCCAACGCCTCGATCCCCACGCCGCAGCCGGTGCTGCCCCGCCCGATGTGGGGCGCGACCGCGGCCCCGGCGACGTCGGTGCACTTCGTCGCGCCGGCCGCGCTGGAGGACGGCCTCGCCGGCCGGCTCGACGTGCGGCGCCGCCTGGTGCCGGTCCAGGACACCCGCCGGCTCGGCAAGGCCGACATGCCGCTCAACGACGCGCTCCCCGAGATCAAGGTCGACCCCGACACATTTACCGTGACGGTCGACGGCGAGGAGATCGAGCCGGCGCCGGTCTCCGTGCTGCCCATGGCCCAGCGCTATTTCCTGTTCTGATGGACACGGCGCTGCTGCTGCTCGCGGACTCTCGGCTGCCCGCGGGCGGCCACGCGCACTCGGGTGGGGTGGAGACGGCTGCCGCTACCGGGACCGTACGTGACCTGGGCACGCTGGCGGATTTCCTGCGTGGCCGGCTGGCGACCGCCGGCCTGGTGGCCGCGGGGCTGGCGGCCGCCGCGTGCGCACGAGGGGGTGAGCCCGGCGGCCGATCGAGCGGCTTCTCGGATTACTGGTCCGCGCTCGACGCCGAGGCGGACGCCCGTACGCCGTCACCCGCGCAGCGGCGGGCGTCGCGCGCACAGGGACGGGCGCTCCTGCGGGCTGCCCGGACCGCCTGGCCACATGCCGTCCTGGACTGCCTCGCCGCCGGTTGCGGCACCGGCGGCCCGCACCACCCGGTCGCGCTGGGCGCGGCCGCCGCCGTCGCTGGGGGAACCCCCGCGCAGGCCGCGCAGCTGGCGGCGTACGGCTCCGTGACCGGGCCCGCGTCGG
>JAOPYH010000397.1 GCA_025964715.1 Streptosporangiaceae bacterium
GGCCGGCCGCGTCTTCACCGCCGACCACGGCGAGCACCTGGAGGACGACGCGTCCGACCCGATGCGGACCGCGATGCGGCAGATGCGCGGCGTCTTCCACCAGCTCGACCGTGGACTCATCGTGAAGCGCCTCACCGAGGGGCGCGGCGCAAAGGGCGGGAAGGGTGGCTACGCCTACGGTGCTCCCCGCTACGGACAGCGCGCCGAAGACAACGAGCTCACCGCCGACGAGAAGGAGAACGCGGTCGTTGAGGACATGGAGCGGTGGCGCGACGAGGAGGGGCTGAGCATCCGCGCCATCGTCGCGCGGCTCAACGAGCGGCAGATCCCGAGCAAGTGCGGCGGGAAGTGGCACCCGACCACGGTCTCCCGGCTGCTCTCCCCCGAAGCCCGGGAGAAGGCCCGCCAGCAGTCCGCTCAGGCCCGCATCGCCCGCAAGGAGCAGCAGCGCCGCGACCGCGCCGCACGCCTGCTCCACCAGCACTGACCACCGCGACCAAGAGGACGACCATGACCGACGCCAACCCCACCCACGAAGAACTCCTCGCCGAGATCGCCCGTCTCAGGACCGAGCTGGAGCACGCCCGGGCACTGGCCGCGGACGCCACTGAGTACCGCGTCCACCTCCCCGAGAACGGCGGAGAAACGCTCCTCGTCCGACGCCAGGCGCTCGCCCACGGCACCGGGTGGGCCGTGAGCACCTACGGCCCTGGCGGCGGTCTGGCCTGGACGACAGAGGGTTGGCAGGACGGCATCAGCGCCCTGAGCGTCGACCGCCTGTTCTGCTGGCCCGACGCGACCACCGCAGTGACCGAAGCACGCCGCACACTCGCCGACGCCTGACCCACCACCAGCCAGGAGACCGACATGACCGACGCCACCACCCGCCAGGCCGTCGCAGCCATCACGGCCGCCCTACACGAAGGCCGCGACGTCGCCGAATTCCTCGCCCATGCCCTCTGCTACGTCGCCGCTGCCGAGGGCGGCATCGAGGAGGTACTGCGCAACCGCTCCGGCTCGTGGGAGGCCGGGCACCTCCGCAGTCTCATGGAGGGGACCGTGGGCCCGGACGGCGAGCACCTCGACGGCTACCGCGAGGCCTCCAACCACAGCTGACCGCCGTCGACCGAGGGCCCGTACCGACACCGGTGCGGGCCTTCGTCGTGCCGCAGAACCGGTTCCTCCCCGGCCCGCGCGTGAGGGACGACCCGGTTTTTAGGTGAGGCCCTGCCGCAGCCCCAAGCCCAGCTGATGTTTTTCTCTCCCCGGGCAAAACGTCAGACGCGATCATGGCGACCGTCGGTCGGGGTGTCGGCAGTGTGGACACCCTTTGCGGCCGCAGCTCTAGCAAGGGGCGTTGCTAGACCTAGCATCATCGCTAGCATCAAATCCGGGTCCTGACCTGCCGTCTAGCATCTAGCACCGCAGACCGCCCGCAGGCCCAGGACGGCCAAACCAGGGGGTCGGCGACCCCCCGGCAGGTGCTAGGCCATGACAGTCCGCATTCCGCCGGTAGGCCATGACAGTCCGAACGCGACAGAGGCAGGGGGACACCCTCGAGCGCCTCGACCACCCGGACCGCCGGGGCCCGCCGCGCCCGGCCTGTCAGGTTCAAAGCTTTCGCGCCGGCCCTTCCATGGGTCGGACCCGCCCGAGCGGGTCCATGGGTCGGCACCCGAAGGTCATGACGGTCGGCATTTCACGCGAAGGCCATGACGGTCCAGGACATGACAGGCGTCATCCCTCGAGCGCTCCCGCCGATCGGCGGGAATTGTTTCGCCGTCCGTCACCGGCTGACTACTGGACTAGTCGCAGGTGGTCCATTTGGAACAGACGGCCGGTCCGACGTCGAAGGCCATGGAGCAGCGCCCTTCCGAGCAAGGCCATGGAGGCCACCTCCCCGCGGCTGCCGCCGTACCCATGGCCAACGCAACCCGATGGTCATGGAAGACCGCCTTTTCTCGCATGGTCATGGACACCACCCGCCGGCGCCTCGCCCAGCGCCGACCTTGCCGTCAGTACGAACAGCAGAAGGAGCGGCTGCGCCGCACGCCCATCGAGCGGCAGCCGCCGGACGGGCCTGGCCACCGTCGCCGGATGGCGGAGGGTGGGAAGCCTCTCTAACCGAGCTGCCCACCTCCCGGCAGCGGTCCACGGCAGCGGGCGCCGGCCGCCGGGTGCGGGTCGCTGACCTGCTGGTTCCAGCTTCGGTTCCATCAGTTCCACGTTCTCCAGATTGACAGCTCAGCCCTATGTATAAGGAGGAACGGGAAAGAGTTGGAACTGATGGAACCGGACGTGGAACCGAGGGGTTGGGAGATGACGAACGCCCCTGCCAGGGAGCCCGGCAGGGGCATCGTTCGGATCACTCTCGACTACACGTCGTCGTCCATCCGAAGGCCGTCCTTGGTGAAGCGCATCCCGATCCATGCCCAGTACGCGGCCGGTACGGGCATCGGGCTGAAGGACACCAGGACGTGCTCCGGTCGCGATAGGCCCGGCCTGGCTTTGACCTTGCGTCGCTCTGCTCCGCTGGCCGTGGTCTCCTCGTGTCCGCCAAAGCGTGCGCCAAAGGTCTTGTCCGACCACTTCGCCTGTTGCTTGCTCTCAAGCCAAGCGTTGAAATCGGCGAACAGTTCTCGGGCCAGAACGTGTGCATCGAGGTCTGGTTCGATTCGGTCGCGCCAGTAGGCCAAGACCAGATCGCATTCCGCCCGCCAGTCCTGAGTGTCTTGGTGGACCCGCTTCGGAACCGGAGGCATTACCCGATCTGCCGTGTACCAAAGTCGGGCACCCTCGACCAGCCACGCGAGCACAGCCTCGCGCTGCGCCTGGCCGTGTTTCATCCGCTCCCGGATCCCTGGATCTCCGACTTTTTCGTTCGGCTTGCTCGGGGTGGTTCCGGCCTTCATGTACTTGTATGGGAAGACGACCAGGAGCATGCGGCGCCATGTCCCGTGGTCGGTCTCCTCGACTACCGGCAGGTAGTTGGTGGAGAGGAAGACGCTGTGGCTGGACGACCATTGCACGGGGTCCTGCCGCATGTATCGGGCCTTCATGGTGGACGTGCCCACCGTGTCCTTGAGCCTCTTTACATTGAGCCTCCGCCCTTCCGGCAGTTCTTCAGCCAGGGCGAAGCGTGCCCCTCGGAGGTCCATTAGCTCAGTGGGGTGCGCCCCGGGATCGGCGAGCAATACGCGGTCGGACAACATGACCGCGTAGTCCTCGCCGAGACAGCGCGAGATGCTTTCCAGCACCGTTGATTTGCCGTTCTCCCCGCCGCCTTGGAGCAGGAGCATGACGTCATCCGGAGTCATGTGACCGGTGACTCCCTGCCCCGCTCTGATCTGGAACCACTTCCGGGATTCCTCAGGGAGAGCAGTGAGGGCTTGTGTCCAATCGGCGTGTGTCATACCCGGCCTGTAAGCCACCGCCGTCAGTTTCGTCAGGTAGAGCAGCGGGTCATGCGGGCGCATCTCTCCGGTGCGCAGGTCCACCACGCCTGAAAGGGTGTTGAGCAGGTCTGGCCGAGAGTCGAACATGTCGTCGGGCACCTTCAGGATGCCCTTGCACAGATCGACCAGGGCGACCAGGCGGGACCTGCTGAGCAAGCCCATCAGCTCTTGACGCTTCCGCCAGTCCGTCTCTGGGGCCCGTAGTTCATCCGAGACCGACTCGATCATGTGCTGTCGCACGGTCTCAGTGATGGTTGCCTGGTTGCTGCGCTCCCACTTCTTTCCCGTCCATCGCAGCCACCCGAGTCCGGCAGACCAGCAGTAGGTCCCATGGAGTACCCGCTGGGCGACCCGCTCCGACAGGACGGCATCCGTCATCTCGATACCGCCACCGGCAGCCGGCCGGGGCTCCGCCTTCTTCGCGGTAGCGGCAGCCCTCTCAGCCGTCATTGCGGCTTTCTCTGCGGCGATGCGCTCCTGCTCGGCCTCGTGCTTGGCGAACTCCGCCTGCTCCTCGGGGCTGGCGGCTTTCATTTCCTCAGTGGCTTTCTCCGCCTTGGCCTTGTCGCGCTGGAAGGCCTGCCAGGCGCGGACCTTTTCGTTCTCCGGGGCGATCGTCACGCGGCACCCGCCCCGGTGCCGGCGTGGTCCTGGAGTCCGCGTTCCCAGCCGGAACGGATAGTGCGCTGCGCCCCGCTTTCCGGGTGCCCAGCCGCGACCGCCGCCGCCAGGAGCTCCTGCACGACGTCGCCCTCGACCAAGACCCGGGCCGCTGTCGACGACAACTCGCCAAGCCGCCGTGCCCGCGCGAACAACGTCGTATTCAGCGTCCCCTCGGCAGCCGCCGCGATGTCACGGACCGCACCCTCGAGGGCCGCCGCCGCGTACCGGTCCGTCCGTGAGCTGGTGGCGCCGGAGGTGATGCGGCGAACCGGGGCCGGCGGTCTGGCTGCAACGGCCGGAGCAGCCGGGCGCAGCCGTTCAAGCAGCCAGGCCGGGAGCGGCTGGGGCCGGAGCTCCGGTGGCGAGGTCCGGGTGTACTGGCGGCCCTGAGTGGCGCTGTACGAGCCCGCCGCGATGACGTACCCGCCCATCCCCCGGACGTCGATGAGCGGCCCGAGGTGCGGCGGGGTGGTGCCGTCACCGGTGGCGCACCCGATGGGGTCGCCGTCCGGCTGCAGAAAGTACAGGTGCAGCCCGCCGGACGGGGTGACCACGGTGTATGTGTCCGGCCACTCCGCGCCGGCCTCTCGCACGAGGCCCTCGAGGACGTCGGTGCCGCCCTGTACGTTGGCGAACCGGCCCGGGATCTCTACGCCGGGCTTGCGCATGTCCAAGTCGATGACCACCAGGGAGCGGGTCAGCAGGCCGACGTGCGCCCGCTTGAAACGGCCGCGCCACCAGGCCTCGACCTGCTGGTGGTCGTAGAACTTGGCCAGTTCTTCGGGAGTGGCCTTCTTGCCGAAGCCACGTTCCATTGCGGCCTTGTCCTCGCGGGAGCATGGGACCACGCCCATGCCGCGACCTACCCACGTCAGCGCGACGTGGAGCTGGTGGGCTGCGAGGTTGGGCGCACCGTTGGACGTCGTACCGCCCGACATCCGAGACGGATCGTCGCGCGGGGTGGGCAGCCCTGGTGTCGCAGGCGCGGCAAGCGGCTCGCTGACCTGCGGGTTTTCCTGGTCTTCGTTCACGGTGTGGTGCGTCCCTCGATGTTGGGGACGA
>JAOPYH010000403.1 GCA_025964715.1 Streptosporangiaceae bacterium
GAGAACGTTCACCGGTGCGGCGTCCTCGCCGCGGAGGTCCGGTCGGGCCAGCGCAAGTACACCGACGTCGAGCTCGCCGCCGCCCACCTGCACGGCATGCTCGACGAACTCATGGACCAGACTTGAGCGGGCACAGCCGCTCCTGGTCCGGCTCTCGACGCTGACGGCGCCGGCGATCGCCATGTGCATGTCTCCGCCACCCTCGGGTAGGGGGCGCTCACCCGGTACGCAGCGAGAGGTCGATCGACGAACCGGCCCTGACGAGGGCGGCCGCGCCGCCTGAGGGGAGTTGGTCCCATGCGAGTCAAGAACGCGGTCGTGGTGATCACCGGTGCCTCCAGCGGCATCGGACGCGCAACCGCCCTGGCCTTCGCCGGGAAGGGCGCTTCCGTGGTGCTCGCGGCCCGGCGGAAAGAGGCACTGGAACACGCCGCGCGGGAGTGCGAGTCCCGCGGCGGCCGGGCACTGGCCGTGCCCACGGATGTGGCCGACTGCGCCGCGGTGGAGGAGCTGGCCCGTCGGGCGGCCGACCACTTCGGCCGTATCGACATCTGGGTGAACGCGGCCGCCGTCACGGTCTTCGGCCCCTTCCAGGAGGTGCCGCTCGAGGACTTCCACCGGGTGCTCGACGTCAACGTCAGGGGGTACGTCCACGGAGCGCGGGCGGTCCTCCCCTATCTGCGCGACAAGGGCCGCGGGGTGCTGGTGAACGTCTCCTCGGTGGTCGCCTTCGCCCCGGAGCCGTACGCCGTCGCGTACACGATGTCGAAGTCGGCCGTCTGCGCGCTCGGCGCCGGCCTTCGCCAAGAACTACGGCTGGCCGGTGACCGGAAGATCGAAGTGTGCACGGTGCTGCCCGCCACCATCGACACCCCGCTGTTCCAGCACGCCGCGAACTACACCGGCCGCCGGGTGCGCGCGATGCCGCCGGTCTACCCTCCCGAGCGCGTCGCCCGTACGATCGTGCGACTGGCACGGGCCCCGCGCGCCGAGGTCATCGTCGGCCCGGCCGGTCGCGTCCTGTGCCTGCTGGCCAGGCTGAGCCCACGCGTTGTCGAACGGATCATGGCGAGCTACGTGGATCGCGCCCACCTGTCCCGCAAGGAGCCGGCTCCGGCATCGCGCGGGAACCTGTACACCCCCGCCCCGGACACCGGATCCGTAGACGGCGGCTGGCACGGCAAACGTCGCACCGCCGTACGCCGCTTGGTGGCCGTCTCGGCTCTCGGCGCCTTCGCCGTAGCCGTGGCCGGTCTCCGCAGAAGACATCTGTAGCCACGCCGCGATGCGCCAGCGAGAGCGCATGCCATGAGTGAGCCACACCCGCCCAGCAGGTGGCCGGCCGATGAGAGAGCGTCGCGGCAGGGTCCGTTTCGTTATGCGGTACCGCGTCGTCTTAGGCCGCCAAGGACCGGCTCGGGCCGCCACCTGTGACGACCGTCCCATTTCAGCCTTGTTTTACCATCTACCCGAGTCACCGCCGACCGTGGATAGTTGACGTGTGACTAATTTTTCCACTGATCCCGCCACGATGCTGCGCGTCGCCTTGGCGGAGGCCCGAGCCGGGTATGCGGAAGGCGGCGTTCCCATCGGCGCGGCGCTGTTCGGCCCGGACGGCGAACTGCTCGGACAGGGGCGGAACCGGCGGGTGCAGGACAACGATCCGTCGGTGCATGGCGAGACCGCGGCGTTCCGCGACGCGGGGCGCCAGCGCACCTACCGCGGGACCACCATGGCGACCACGTTGTCGCCGTGCTGGTACTGCAGCGGGCTGGTGCGGCAGTTCGGCATCTCCCGCCTGGTGGTCGGAGAGTCCCGGACGTTCGAAGGTCAGCACGCCTGGCTGGCCGAGCAGGGCGTAGAGGTGATCGTGCTCGACGATCCCGAGTGCGTCGAGCTGATGACGACCTTTATCAAGGAACGCCCCGACCTGTGGAACGAAGACATCGGAGTCGATGAATGAGGAGCGCTGACCACCTCCTCGAAAAGCTCAACCCCATCAACGCCGGCAACCCTGACGGCGCCCGCGCATGACCGTGCTCAAGAACAGTTCCGCGCCGTCCGGGGTCGCCGTACGCGAGGGTCGGTATGGGGAGCGGATCACCGCCGTCGAGCCCGGCGGCGTGGGGTTCATCCCGCTCGGCGAGCGGCACGGCCGCCCGCTGCAGCTCCTGTGGACCTGGACGTCGCCGAACCTGGAGTTCACGACCGTCTTCCTCGGCGTGCTGGCCGTCGCCGCCTTTGGCCTCGGCTTCTGGCAGGCGGTCACCGCGATCGTGCTCGGCAGCGGGCTCGGCGCGGTCGCCCACAGCGTGCTGTCGGCCCGCGGCCCAGGCCACGGAGTCGGGCAGATGGTACTGGGCCGGGTGCCGTTCGGGTCTCGCGGCAACATCCTGCCCGCCTCGCTGAATGCCGTGGCCGGCGGCATCGGCTGGTTCGCGGTCAACAGCGTCAGCGCCACGTTCGCCCTCAACACCCTGACCAGTCTGCCCAAGCCCGTGTGCCTGGTCATCGTCGTGGCCGCCCAGGTGGCGATCGCCTTCTTCGGGCACAACCTGGTGCACGCCTTCGAGCGCTACGCCTTCCCGGTGCTAGCCGTGGTCTTCGGCGTCGTCACCGTGATCATCCTTTCCAAGGCGGAGCTGGGCGCGCCGGGCCCCGCGAACAGCGGCGGCCTGGGCGGCTTCTTGATCGCGATGGCGGCCTCGTTCGGCTACGCCGCCGGGTGGAACCCGTACGCCGCCGACTACACCCGCTACCTCCCGCCCGACACCGACCGGCGTGCGGTCGGCCTGTTCGCCGGGCTGGGCGTCTTCCTGAGCTGCACCGTGCTACAGATCGTCGGGGCCGCCTCGGTGACCATCGGCGGTAAGGCCCTGGAGGACCCGACCGGCGCCTTCACCAGCCACCTGCCGTCTCTGATCGGCGATCTGACCCTGCTGGCCATCACGCTCGGCGCGGTTAGCGCCAACTCCGTGAACATCTATTCCGGGTCGATGTCGTTCGTCTCCCTGGGCATCCGGCTGCCGCTGCCCCCCACCGTGCAGCGGGCGATGGTGGCGCTGATCTTCGGCGCGGTGGGATTGGTGGTCGCCTACTTCGGGCTGGATGACGCCGGCCACGGCTACGAGGCGTTCCTGCTGATCATCACCTACTGGATCGGTCCATGGCTCGGCGTCGTCCTGGTCGATCTGTTCCTGCGCCGAGGGAAGCCGATCGACCACCTGCTCTTCGACCCCCTGCACCGCAACTGGGCAGGCCCGATCGCGATGGCCGCCGGCGTGGTGCTGTCGGTGTGGCTGTTCTCCAACCAGGAGAAGTACGTCGGCGTGATCCCGGAGAGGTTCACGTCCGTAGGCGATGTCACCTTCGAGGCGGGCTTCCTGATCTCCGCCGCGCTCTATCTCGCACTGCGCCCACTGCGCTCCACCGAATAGGACGAGGTTGTCGCGGACTCGTCCAGCCGGGAGCCCTACGCCACCACGGGGACGTCGCCGGCGGGGTTCCTGACCGGCAGCCCCATGAACCGGCGGGCGTTGTCTCCCATGAAGTCGCGGGTCCGCTTCTCGTCCATCCCCTCGGCGTACTTGAAGTAGCCCTTCGGCTCCGTGAGTCCCTCCGGGTGCGGGTAGTCGGAGCCGAACAGCACTTTGTCCCATCCCACCCGGTCGACGACGTCGGCCACAGAGCCCTCCCAGAACGGGCTGACCCAGATGTTGCGCCGGAAGACCTCGACCGGGTGCTCCTCGAACACCTGCGGCATCTTCCCGTGCAGTCCGTCCAGGTCGTCGAGCAACGGCTTGATCCACGAGCTGCCGTTCTCCACGCTCGCGATCCGCAGGCGGGGGAAGCGGGTGAGCGTGCCGTGGCAGATGAGGCTGCCGAGCATGTCCGTGACCTCACGGTGGCCGAGCACCAGCCAGCGGAAAGCACTCATCTCCATGAAATTGTTCGTGTTCGGCGGCTCCCACCGGCTCACGTACTCGTCGAGAGGCGGCTGGCTGGCGTGCAGTACGACCGGGATGCCCGAGTCCTGCACGTCCTTCCAGAAGGGGTCGAACTCCGGCAGGGCGGGTGAGCGCCAGCCGCGCAAGCCCTTCACCGGCGCCGGCTTGATCAGGATCACCTTGGCACCGTTCTGCACCACGTACTCGAGCTCGCGGCGAGCTTCGTCGACCAGCGCGCAACTGATCACCGGAGTCATGAACAGCCGGTCCTGATGGCTGTAGCCCCAGGTCTCCAGCATCCACCGGTTCAGTGCGTGGATCAGCGCCACGACCAGCTCGGGATCCTCGGCGGCGGAGTGCTCGACCAGGTTGGCGAGCGTCGGGTAGACGAGCGCTTCCTCCACGCCCTGCTGGTCCAGAGCGGCGAGCCGCGGGGCCGGCTCACGGAAAGCGGGGATCGACTCGATCGGCTCACCGGTCAGCTCACGGAGTGTCTTTCCCTCCGTGTTCTTGCCCGAGTAGAACTTCTCGTGCGCCCCGGGCGCCGCGACCCGCTCGAAAGTCGGGTTCGGAATGAACTCAGTGATCTTGTTCAAGATCGCGATCCGGGTCCGCCGGCCGACCTGCACGAATTGAACGGCCTTTCGGTACTTCTCCGGCAGGTGGCGCGTCAGCGCCTCCGGTGTCTCGTACATGTGGGTGTCGGCATCGAAGATCGGTGCGTCGGTGATCTGGGTCAAGGTCCTGCCCTCCGGCTGCGGGTACATCAGCGCACCTTGGACGTTAAGCGTATCTGACATAAGTGTCAACTTTCTCTCGACCTTCCACGTGCAAGAGCCAGAAGCGGCCGTTTCGTTGGTTTGGCTCCCGCCCTTAACCTCGACTTGGCATATGTGTCATAATCCGGGTCCCGGATGAGAGGACCCACCTCATGCAGATCCACCGGCTCGGCGCTGCGCTCGTCGCCGCGGGAGCGTTCACAGCTGGAACCGGCGCCGTCGCCCGAGCGGAGCCGGCCGGCCCGCCGCAGGGACCCGCCCGGTGCTCGAACGTCACCGTCCCCGCGTCGCTGGGGCCCGGCCTGCCCCGGGACCAGAAGGTCTTCGGCCGGCTGTGTCTGCCGTCGGGGAAGCCGTCGTCCGTGCTGCAGGTCCTGGTGCACGGCGCGAGCTACGACCACCGCTACTGGGACTTCCCGGGCTTCGGCGGCCGCTACTCCTACGTCCGCCACATGACGGCGGCCGGCTACGGCACGCTCGCCATCGACCAGATCGGCGTCGGGCGCAGCTCCCACCCG
This sequence comes from Streptosporangiaceae bacterium, assembly GCA_025964715.1. Lineage (GTDB taxonomy): Bacteria > Actinomycetota > Actinomycetes > Streptosporangiales > Streptosporangiaceae > Actinomadura_C. Next base: position 5,245 of record JAOPYH010000403.1, read on the forward strand.
CCGGCCGTTCTCATCACGCAGGCCGCCGCCGCATACGGGGTGCACGAGGTCGTCGGCGCGGCGCGCAGGGGCGCCCTCGGTCCCGCCTTCGATCGGGTGGTCCTGGCGGGGCACTCCTTCGGCTCGCTGACCTCATGGCTCGAGGCCGGCACCTACCGCGACGTCGACGGTGTGCTCGCCTCCGGCGCGTCCCACGCGATCGGGCCCGGCGGGCTCGCGACGGTCTTCAGCCACGCACGACCGGCTCAACTCGATCCCGTCGTCGCACGTTCCGTACCGCCGGCCGACCCCGGTTACGTCAGCATCCCCGGCGCCCGGCGCGCGGCCTTCTACTACCTCCCGGGAGCCGACCCCGCCGTGGTCGCGCAGGACGAGGCGACGCGCAGCGAGATCCCGATCGGCGTCGGGGCGACCATTCCGGCCTACGTGCCGGCGACCCTCCGCATCGACGTCCCGGTGCTCCTGGTCGACGGCCGCTTCGACAAGCCGTTCTGCGCCCAGGGCGGCGGGGGGTCACTCACCGACTGTGCCGGGGACGCGACCCTGCACGCCTCCGAGGCGCCGTTCTTCTCCCCGGCGGCCCGGTTGCAGACCACGGTCGTGCCGGACTCCGGCCACGACCTGAACCTGCAACGGAACGCGGGGCTGTTCTTCGACCGCGCCCAGCGCTGGTTCGCGGACTTCTTTCCTCGGGCCGACCCTGACAAGCCCGTCAAGTAAACTCGTGGCCAGCACAGCCGTCGGCCGCGACCCACCCCACCCGGTCCGCACGTCGGCGGACCATGACCTGGGGGCTGAGGGATGAACGAGACCACGGTGGCGACGACCACGGAGGCGGACGGCGCCGGCGCCGCGGACACCGAGACGCGGGGCGACGGCTCGCTCGGGCGGCGCGCCGCCCGCACCCGGAACGCGATCATGGAGGCTTGCCGGACGCTGTTCCTCGACCGGGGCTACGCGGGCACCAGGATCAACAACATCACCGACGCGTGCGGGATCTCGCGAGCGGGCTTCTACACGTACTTCCGGGACAAACGCGAGGTCTTCAACATCATCGGGGAGACCGCATACCACGACATCCTGGAGATCGTGAACGAGTGGGAGACCATCGCCCGGCCGTGCACGCTCGACGATGTCGCTGACTGGGTGCGCGACTACTTCGCGTTCATGGACGTGCACGGGGCCTTCATTCTGTCCTCGGCGCAGTCAGCGCCCAACGACGAAGAGTTCCGCGCCAGCAGCAAGCGGATGCAGATGCGCGTCGCCTGGTTGCTCGGCGTCAATCTGCGCAGCCATCAAGGGGATCCGACCGATGCACCCGAGGCCCTCGGGCTCGCCACGATGGCGATGCTCGACCGCTCCTGGTACCACTGCCGCGTCCAGGAGCTTCCCGTCGACGACGAGGACATGATCCGCACGGTCGCCGAGCTGATCACGAGCACGTTCGGCGGCCGGGACTCGACGAGGTAGGCCACCGCGCGTCACAGCGGCGCGCGGTCACGGGCCGGGTTCCGCGAAGCGCTCGCGGAGCTCCGCCTTGGCGATCTTGGCCAGTCCGGTCCGCGGGAGCGCGTCGACGATCTCCAGTTGCTCGGGGAGCTTCTGCCTCATCAGACCTTCCCTGAGGAGCCAGTCGCCGAGCTCTGCGAGGTCGGGAGCCGGTCCCGGCGCGGCGACGACCACCGCGCACACCCGCTCACCCCGCGTCGCGTCCGGCAGCCCGATCACAGCCACCTCCGCGACGCCGGGGTGGCGGGCCAGGAGCTCCTCGATCTCCTGCGGTGCGACGTTCTCGCCCTTCCGGATGATCATGTCCTTCAGGCGACCGACCACCTCGATGTGGCCGCTCGGGTGGAGGCGGCCGAGGTCCCCCGTACGGAGCCAACCGTCGGCTGTGAAGGCGGCTGCGGTCTCCGCGGGATCGGTGTAGCCGTGGCAAACACCCCGGCCGGCCACCTGCACCTCCCCGACCTCGCCGACCGGGCACGGGGCCCCGTCCGCCGCGACGATCCGGATCCGGTTCCCCGGCACGACCCGGCCGTCGGTCTGGGCGAGCACGTCGCTGGGATCGACCGGGGAGGCCACGCCGATCATCGGTACCTCGGTCATGCCGTAGTCGTGGGCGAGCACCACGCCGAGCGTGTCGCGGACGGCCTCGAACAGGCTCGGCGGGCACGGCGCACCGCCGCCCTTGAGCGTCCGCAGGGCCGGGAGCAGCGGTTCCCCCGGCCGGCTCCGCGCCAGCGCCACGAGCGCGCTGTAGAACGGGGGCGCACCGCCGGTCGTGGTGACCCAGTGCCGGCGGAACAGGAGAACCGCCTCGTCAGGGACGAATGACTCGAGCAGCAGCACCGGGTAGCCGCCGGCCAGTGCTGCGATGAGGTACTGGTTCCCGCCGACGTGGGCGATGGGGAAACCCATGGCGGCCACCTCGCCGTCGCGCTCCCCCAGTCGGCCCAGACCGGCGAAGCCGATGCCAGTGGTGAGCAGCGTCGTGTCGGTGTGCCTTGCTCCCTTCGGCGCCCCCGTGGCCCCTGAGGTGAAGTAGACCCACGCCACCTCCTCGGGGTCGTACGGCACGGGCGGGAGCGCGGCGGTGTCGGAGCTCTCGGGGGCGTCCTGGCCGATGACGAGGAGCTGTGGCCGCGCTCCGTCGGGCATCGGCAGGCCGGCGGCCATCGCCGTGTAGTCGAAACCTCGCCAGACGCCGGGGACCAGGAAGACCTCGGCGCCGCTGGTGACCAGCGCCGCACTGACCTCCCGCTCCCGGGAGACCGGGATGATCGGTGCCTGCACCGCGCCCAGCCTTCGCAACGCGGCCATGACGAGGACGGTGCTGATGCGTGTCGGGAGCTGCCATGCGACCCGCGTCCCGGGCCCGATGCCCGAGGCGGCGAGCGCGGCCGCCACCCGCTCGACCCCGTCACGGAACTCGCGGCAGGTCAGGCGGACGTCGTGCTGGTCGATGAGAAGTGGGGCGTCCGGGGTCAGCTGGGCGCGGTGCTCGATGAGCTCGAGGAGGGTGGCCGCGGTGAGCAGCCAGGGGAAGGCGGTGCCGACACCGGCCGAATCCGCGGAGTTGGGATGCTTGACCGTCATCGTGGATCTCCTGAGGGTCTGGTACGGCAGGGCTGGCCCGCCCTAGTAGTAGTACCGGCTCACCAGATCAGCTACGCAGGCCGGCTTGGCGCTGCCTTCGACCTCGACCGTGGTCCGCGTGACGAGCTGCACCGCGTCGGTGCCGATCCGATCCAGCTCGGTCATCGTCGTCCGGGCCCGGACCCGGCTCCCGACCCGCACGGGCGCCGGGAACCGCACCTTGTTCAGGCCGTAGTTCACGCCCATCCGGACGCCCTGGATACGGCGGAGCGCATTCACGAAGTACGGGATGAGGGACAGCGTCAGGAACCCGTGGGCCACGGTCGCGCCGAAGGCGCCGTCCGCGGCGCGGTCCGGGTCGACGTGGATCCACTGGTGGTCCTCCGTCATGTCGGCGAACCCGTCCACCCGGCTCTGGTCCACCGTGAACCATTCGGTCGGACCGAGCTCCTGCCCGATGGCCGCTTCGAGGTCGGCCACGCTCTGGTAGATCTGGGTCTTCGCCATTTCGCTCTTCACCCTCCGAGTCCTCCTCCATCCCGCGCCCGGCACCGCCGGCCGTCGGGTCCGATCACCGGTTGCTCACGAGCATCGCGCCCGCGACCGGGCCACCACCGACGCCCACGGCTGCGACCTCGGGGTTGCCCCGCACCTGGCGTTCTCCCGCCTCGCCCCACAGCTGCACGCAGGCCTCGTGCAGGAAGCCCATCCCGTGCAGCCGGCCGCCGGAGAGCTGCCCACCGCTGGTGTTGAGCGGCAGCTCCCCGTCCAGCGCGATGCGCCCGCCGCCCTCGATGAACTTCCCGACCTGGCCGTGCTCGCAGAAGCCCATCGCCTCCAGCCACTGCACCGTGAGGAAGCTGAACCCGTCGTAGAGCTGGGCCACGTCCACGTCCGCGGGACGCAGCGACGTCCGTTCCCACAGGGTCGCCGCCGCGTCGTGCGCCGTCATCGTCGTCAGGTCGGCGCGCTGGTCCCATGTCGCCCGCTCGAACATCCCCGTCCCGACCGACTCGACGGTGAGCGGGTGGCGCGGCAGGCCGGCAGCGGCGTCACGGCGGGAGACGATCACGGCGGTCGCCCCGTCGCACGGCACGTCGCAGTCGTAGAGACAGAACGGATCGGAGATCATCCGCGCCTCCAGATAGTCCTGGATCGTCATCGGATCGCGGTAGACCGCGTCCGGATTCAGCCCGGCGTTGCGGCGCGCGTTCACCGCGATCCAGCCGAGCTGCTCGCGGGTCAGCCCGTGCTCGTGCATGTAGCGCTGGCCCGGCATGGCCAGCCAGTTCACCGCCGACGGCGCGCCGAACGGGCCCATGTACTCCAGGTGCGCGGGCACGCGACCTTCGCCGAACAGCACCGAGGCCCGGCCCCCGGCGGCCTGCGCGGTCGACTCCCACACCGAGCGAAACACGAGCACGTGGTCGGCCAGCCCCAGGCTCACCGCCATGCAGGCCTCGATCGCGGGCCCTATCTGCCCGGCCGTCTCCATGCTGCTCACGTACCAGCGGCTGCGCAGACCCAACGCGTTGCGCAGCTCGTGCACGCTCGCGCCGGAGAAGCCGCGATCGGGCACCCCGGGGCCGGGGTAGCTCGCGACACCGTCGACGTCGTCAGGGGTCAGCCCCGCGTCCGCGATGGCGCGCAGGCACGCCTCGACCGTGAGGTCCAGTCCGGTGCGGCCTAGCCGGCGGCCCACCTGGGACTTGCCGGCGCCCGTGAGCACCGCGCGCCCGGAGAAGAGCCTCTCGTTCATGACGTGCCCCCGCTCAACGGACGGAACAGCGGCAACCAGACGTCCTGCCACTCCTCGAAGAAGACCTCGACCTCGAGCCCGACGCGCACGTCCTCGACAGGAAGGTCCACGACGTTGCTGACGACCCGCACGTCCGGCTCCTCGGCCAGTTCGACCATCGCCACGGTGTAGGGCGGCGGGTAGCCCGGGATCCACGGCTGGCGGTTGATCGTGAACGCGGCCACCCGCCCGCGTCCGGACGCCGGCTCGGGGCCGACGTCCAGGCTGCGGCACCGGAAGCAGACGGGCGCCGGCGGATGGAACCACCGCCCGCAGGCGCGGCACCGGTAGATGAGCAGATGTCCTTCACGCCCCCCGGTCCAGAACGCGGAGGACTCCGGCGTCGGGTCCGGCAGCAGCCGCCGCTCCGGGCGCACGTACGTCCGGTTTGTCGCTGGTTCAGCTCTCGGCATCTTGCCCCTTCAGTCCCGGTGGTTCGACAGTACTGTCACCGCGGACACTGCGGTCGGCCCGCCGATATTGTGCGCCAGCCCGATTCGGGCCCCGTCCACCTGGTTGTTGGCCTCCCCGCGCAGCTGCTCGAACAACTCGACGCACTGCGCGACGCCGGTGGCGCCCGGGGGGTGGCCCTTCGCCTTCAGCCCGCCGCTGGGGTTGACCGGCTTGGCGCCGCCGACGGCCGTCACCCCCTTCTCGATCAGCTCGTGGGCGGCGAACCGGTCGGCGAACCCGAGGTCCTCGTAGCTGATCAGTTCGACGCCGGTGAAGCAGTCGTGCACCTCGGCGACGTCGACGTCCTCCGGGCCGATGCCCGCCATTGCGTACGCAGCACGCGAGGCCTTGACCGTAGGAGGGAAGGTCGTCATGTCCTTCTTGTGCTGGTGCATGACGCGATCGAGCCCCAGGCCGACGCCGCGCACCCAGACCGGGCGGTCGGTGTAGCGGTCCACGACGTCCTCACTCACCAGCAGCAGCGCCGCGGCGCCGTCGCTCTGCGGGGTGCAGTCGTAGAGGCCGAACGGCTCGACCACCATCGGAGCGTTCAACGCCTGCTCGACCGTGATTTCGAAGCGGAGCTGCGCCTTGGGGTTGCTCAGCGCGTGCCGGTGGTTCTTCACCGCCACCATCGCCAGGTGCTCCCTGGTGGCCGGCGACTCGTGTAGGTAGCGCGCAACGTGGAGGGCGAAGTTCGCCGGCGCGACGAGGCCGAGGGGGTAGTCCCACGCCATGTCCCGGGTCAGCCCGGCCCACTCCCAGAAGGTGTTGCGCGCCGAGGACTCCCGTACTTTGTCCGCGCCCACGACGAGCGCGACGTCCACCGCGCCCGACCCCACCGCGAAGGTGGCGTTGCGAACCGCGTCGTTGCCTGTGGCGCAGGCGTTCTCGACCCGGGTGACCGGGATGTCGAGCAGCCCACAGGAGTCGGCGAGGATCCCCGAGGGGAAGCCGTCGGTCGTGGTGAGCGCGCCGAACCACGCGGCCTCGATCTCCGCACGCTTCAGCCCCTTGTCCACCGAAGCGGCCATCTCCGACACCGCCATCGGCAGCAGGTCCTTGATGCCGAGCCCGAAGTGCTCGCCGAAGGCCGTCATCCCGGCCCCGGCCACCGCCACGCGCCTCATCGCGCCGCTCCTTCCGTCTCGCCCGCGGCCGGTTCGTCCGGCAGGAGCGCGTAGCCGTAGTCCGGAACACCCGACCGGACCGCGACCCGGCGCAGCACCAGCGTGCCTCGGTCGCCTATACCGGTCGTGCCCGCCGGCACACCGGTCACCTTCACCAGGGCGCGCACGTCCACGCCGTCGAGTTCGACGATCGCCAGCGAGTAGGGCGTCGGCAGGGCCGGCACCGGGATATGGACGGTGACCGTGGTGTAGACGGCGCCCGTGCGAGGCAGCGGGACGAGCGACCACCCGCCCTCCGAGCCGCACCCCAGGCAGCGGTACCGCGGGGGGAAAGCCAGCGTGCCGCAGGCGTCGCAGCGGCCCGCCTCCCAGCGCAGCTTCGGCTCGAAGGCGCGTTCGTACGCCGCCAGCGAGACGGCTATGTCCGGCCCCGGGGTCTGCCGTACGGGCTGCGGCGGCCGCGGGTCCCGCTCGTCGCGGTGGACCTCGGGAATCCCGTCCACCGAGACAGCGGTCGCCGACGCCTGCTCGACGGCCAGGACGAGGCCGGGCGACCCCACCTGCTCGAGCGCCGCGAGAGCGAACAGTGCCGCACTGGCGCCGGTGGTGGGCAGCGCGGCCGGGCGCCCCGCGCACATGCCGGCGGCCTGCTTCGCCGGCACTCCGGCGACGACGGCGGGCTTCTCCGGCAGGCCGAGCTTCTCGACGGCCACCCCGAGGCCGCGCTCTCGCTGCAGCCGCGGGTCCTCGTAGTCGTGCACGACGCCGTCACGCGCGCGGCTGCGCACCGGCAGACTCCGCGTGATCCGGCCGGCCGGCGACAGCTGCGGTCCGGTGTCGCCGACGAGCGCGGCGGCCGCGCCGGCGGGTGCGACGTCGGCGGCGATGATCAGCGTGCCCGGTGCGGCCCCGGCCAGCGCGTCGAGAGCGGCCGGGCCGCCGCCGATCTGTTCCACGACGGCGACGCCGAGGGGCAGGCCGATTCCCGCCAGGAGTGCGGCACCGTTACCCCCCTCGAGCAACGGCAGGTCGTGGCTGACGAAGACGACCCGATCGACGTCCACAGCCGGCCTGCTTCCCAGCGCCGCGCGTGCCGCGGCGACGCCCAGGGTCAGCGCGTCCTCGTCCGGCCCGGCCTGGCGGGCACTGCCGGTGCCCCACGGAGGGAGGTAGGTGCCGAGTGCGGTGAGCCGGCTCATCCGCCGATCACCACCCGTCCATCGAGCATGCGCTGACCTTCCATCCGCATTGGCCCTCCCGGCTCTGTCCGATCAGACGGCCGGGCGTGCCACCCCCGGACCCGTTTCGGGCACGGTGTGAGCCGACCCTAAGAGAAGTTGACATATCCGTCAAGGACTGATCTCATCGTCTGGTCGGGATGGCTCCGCCACTGACCTGACCAGGGTTGATGTGAGCCGCCACGCATTGACGTGTCTGTCGGGCAGGCCAAGGAGGCCGCGTCCGCACGGCCCGTGCAGGGCCCAGGTGGTCGCGCTTGGGCCGGTCCGGAGGGAGGGCCAGTGGAGAACCCATTCGCGCCAGAGCTACTGATCGAGGCGCGGGGTCCGGTGCGCATCGTGACGCTCAACCGTCCCGAGGCGCTGAACGCCACAAATGAGGCGTTGCACGGCGCCCTCATCGCGGTATGGCGGCACCTCGCCGACGACCCGCAGGCCCGCGCCGTGGTCCTCACCGGCGCTGGACGCGCGTTCAGCGCGGGCGGGGACTTCGACCACTTCGTGGAGCTGTGGGAGGACCGGGACCTGCGCCGCAAGGAGATCGACGGGGCACGGCGGCTGCTCACCGAAATGGTGGACTTCCCGCTGCCCGTGGTGGCGGCGGTGAACGGGCCGGCGGTCGGCCTGGGCTGCAACCTGGCCGTCTGCAGCGACATCGTGCTGATCGCCGAGAGCGCTTTCATCGCCGACCCGCATGTCGGTGTCGGTCTCACCGCAGCCGACGGCGGCGCACCGACCTGGCCTCTACTGATGGGCATGCTCCGCGCCAAGGAGTACCTGCTGACCAGCGAGCGGATCCCCGCCCATCAGGCGGTGACCTTGGGACTGGCCAACCGTGTCGTGCCCGACGGTGACCTGATGGATCAGGCGATCGCGCTGGCCGAGAAGCTCGCGGCCCAACCACCTCAGGCGGTGCAGAGCACGAAGCGTGCGCTCAATATGCATATCAAGCGGGCGATGGCCGGGGTGCTGGAGTACGCGCTCGGCGAGGAGTACGTCTCGTTCGACACCCCGGAGCACCGCGCGCTCATCAATCGGTTCCGTGAGCGCTCACGTGCCGCCGCGGCGCGACACGAGCCGTGACCTCCCAGGACGCCGCGGCCATGCCCGCTGCCCGGTTCGTCGCCGATCTGGAGGCATACCGGCAGGAGTTGCGGTCCTACCTGCGCAGCGAGCCGTCGCTGGCTCGCTGGCGCGGGAAGCACCACGCGACCACCGAGGCGCGGATCGCGAAGCACGCCGTCCTCATGGCCGGGTTGAACCGCGGCCGGTGGAACCGCTACGGGTGGCCGGAGCGGGCCGGCGGGCTGGGCGGCGACGAGCGGCACCGCGCCGTGCTCTACGACGAGCTCAGCGCCGCAGGCCTGCCGGTGCCCGAACCGCACCTGATGCTGGAGACCCTGGGGCCACCGCTGCTCCGGTTCGCACCCGATCTGGCCGCCGAGCTGCTGCCGGCCTACCTCCGCGGCGAGGAATGGTGGGGGCAGGGGTTCTCCGAGCCGGAGGCGGGCAGCGACCTCGCCGCGCTGCGCTGCCGGGCCCGTCGCGTCGACGACACCTACCTGCTGTCCGGGCAGAAGCTGTGGACCAGCCACGGTGCCACGGCGAAGCGACTGATGTGCCTGGTGCGAACCGGGAGCGCCGAGAGCCGGCACCGCGGCCTGACGATGATCATGGTCGATGCCGGGACACCTGGCGTGTCCGTGCGCCCGGTCGCGTTGGCCAGCGGGCGCAACGAGCTCGCCGAGGTGTTCTTCGACGACGCCCGGGTGCCCGCGTCCCGGCTCGTCGGCTCGGAGGGCCAGGGCTGGGCCGTCGCGATGTACCTGCTGCAGTTCGAGCGGGCCATGTACGCCTGGCTGAGCGGGACGGTGGCGCTGCGCCGGCTGCGGGAGCTGCGCGACCTGGTGGCCGGGCGGCGACTGCCGGACGGGTCGGCCCGGCGCTTCGCCGAGTGCTACGCCGACCTGGTCTCGCTGCGGGCGCGCAGCGCCGAGACGGTCCACCGGCTCGCTGCGGGGGAGACGGTCGGTCCCGAGGCGAGCGTGGACAAGGTGCTCCTGGCCACCGTGGAGACCGGTCTGCACGACCTCGCCCGCGAGCTTCTGGGCGCGGGCTTCGTCCTCGGCGGGGACCTCAGCGACGAATGGCGCGCCGACTGGTGGTACAGCCGGGCGTCGACGATCATGGGCGGCTCCTCGGAGGTGCAGCGCACGATCCTTGCCGACCACGTGCTCGGACTGCCGAAGGAGGCCCGGTGACGGGAGTGCGGTTGGACGCGGCCACGCGTGAGCTGCTGACCGGATCGCTCCGCGAGGTGCTCGGCTCACCGAGTGGCGCCGGTGGTCTGGGCGCAGCGCTGAGCGGCCTGGGGTGGGACGAGGTCCTGGCCGACGACCCCGCCACGGCGACGTCCCTGCTGTTCACCGAGCACGGCCGCGCGCTTGCCGCCTCGCGTGCCCTCGACGACGTCGTGCTGGCCGAGCTGGCACCGGCACTGTCCTCCCCGGCCCGGACCCGTGCGGTGCTGTACCCCCACCCGGAGGACGTCGACCGGCCCTCGGCTCGGACCGGCCCACTGCGCGGCGTGCTGCTCGGTCCGCTCCACCAAGTGGACGAGGTTGTCATACCCGTCCTGGACGCCCCGGCCGGGTCGGTGGCACTGCTCACGGTCCCGGCGAGCGAGATCGCCTCGGTCGTCGCTCCGGTTCGGGGCTTCGACCGGGAGACGGGCTGGAGCGTCGTGACCAGTGCCGAACGGCCGGCCGGCCCGCCGCCGACCCTCGCCGGAGCGGTGTGGGAACGGGCCGTGGCGGCAGCCCGCCGGGCGCTGGCCGCCGAGATCATCGGCGTCTGCGAGGCGGCGCTCGAACTCGCCTCGCGGCACACCGCGGACCGGGTGCAGTACGGCCGCCCCATCGCCTCGTTCCAGGCGGTCCGCCATCGGCTGGCGGAGTCCGCGGTCGCGGTCGCGGGCGCGCGGTCGGTGCTGGAGGCCGCCTGGTCCGCCTCGGCCTGCGGCGAGGCCGGCACGTGGGCCGCGGCGCTGGCGAAGCTGCAGGCCGGACGCGCCCAGGCCGAGGTGATGCGGCACGGGGTGCAGGTGTGCGGGGCGATGGGCCTGTCGCTCGAGGGCGACATGCACCGGTGCGTGACCCGGGCGGCGGCGCTTGACGTGCTGCTAGGCGGGCACATCGCGCTGGCGGACTCGATGGGCCGCGCACTGCTGGCCGGCGCCCGGCTGGACCCCGTCGTGGATTTCTGAGCGACCACACCGGAGAGAGCGGGAACGATGCCGAGCGGGATGGACGAGTTCGTCGCGGAGGTCCGGGCGTTCCTGGACGCGAACGCGACCCGGCGCGCCGACGGCGACGCCGACGTGGAGTGGGGCAGCGGGCCGGACAGGATCGCCTACTTCAGCGCCGACCCGCCGGAGGTGGACGCGGCGAAGGCGGCAGAGGCGCGGGCCTGGCAGCGCCGGCGGTACGAGGCCGGGTTCGGCTGGATCACCGGGCCGCCGGAGTACGGCGGTCGCGAGTTGTCCGCGGTGCACGACCTGCTCTACGACGGTATCGAGGCCGAGTACGACGTACCCGACACCGGGATGCTCGCCGTGATCGGCCTGGGCATGATCGGACCGACGATCCTCGCGCACGCCCTGCCGCCCATCAAGGACCGCTACCTGCCGGCGATGTACAGCGGCGACATCGTCGCGTGCCAGTTGTTCAGCGAGCCCGGCGCCGGATCCGACCTCGCCAGCCTCACGACGAAGGCCGTCCGCGACGGGGACGAGTGGGTTCTGAACGGCCAGAAGGTCTGGACCTCCATCGCCCAGCACGCCCAGATCGGCATGGCCCTCTGCCGGACCGACCCCGACCAGCCCAAGCACAAGGGCATCACCGCCTTCCTCGTCGACATGTCCGCCCCCGGCGTCGATGTGCGGCCGCTCCGGCAGATGAGTGGTGGCGCGGATTTCAACGAGGTCTTCCTGACCGACGTCCGCGTCCCTGACGACCACCGGCTCGGTGAGGTCAACGGCGGCTGGCGGGTCGCGCTGACCACGCTGATGAACGAACGCGCCGCCGTGGGCGGCGAGGGCGCCGGCCCTGCCGCGCGGGCGCTGTCCCTGCCGTTTCTTACCGCGCTGCTGAAGGCCAACGGGCGGCTCGACGACCCCGCGTCGCGCCGCCGGCTCGCGGAGCTCGTAGCCGACCAGGCCGCCACCAAGTACCTCAACCACCAGGCCATACGACGGATGCGCGCGGGTGTGCAGCCCGGGCCTGAGGCGTCGGTGGCGAAGTTGATGTACGCCCAGAACCTCACCCGCGGAGCGCACTTCGCCGCCGAGGTCGTCGGACCGCGGCTCATCGCCGACACCGGGGAGTGGGGCACGTTCTCCTGGACGGAGCTGCTGCTGGCCACCCCGGCGCTGCGGATCCTCGGCGGCACCGAGGAGATCATGAAGAACATCCTGGCCGAGCGCGTGCTCGGCCTCCCCAAGGAACCCGGCATCGACACCAGGTCGCCGTTCCGCGAGCTGAAGCGGTCGGGAGGTACGGCATGAGCGAGACCAGCAGCCAGGCCGAGCTGGACGAACTCCGCGCCGGAGTGCGGGACTTCCTCGCCGCGAAGTCCGGCGAGCGGCAGGTCCGCCGGCTCATGGACTCCGAGCGCGGCTACGACGACGGGGTGTGGCGCCAGATGGCCGAGCAGCTCGGCCTGCAGTCCCTCGCGCTGCCCACCGAGCACGGTGGTGACGGCTACGGGTTCGTCGAGCTGCGGGTGGTGCTGGAGGAGATGGGCCGGACCCTGCTGCCCAGCCCGTTCCTGTCCACCGTGGTCCTCGCCGGATCCGCGCTCGTGGCGTCCGGCGACGCGGCCGCGCAGGCGGCGCACCTGCCCGGGATCGCCGGCGGCAAGACCACCGCGACGCTCGCCGTCGCCGAGGCCGACGGCGCCTGGCGGACCGACGGCCTCACCACCGAGGCCGTACGGACCGACGCCGGCTGGCGGCTTCGTGGGAAGAAGTGGTTCGTGGTGGACGGCGCCACCGCCGACCTCGTGCTCGTCGTCGCACGTACCCCTGACGGCCCGGGGCTGTTCGCCGTGTCCGGCGACGCCGCCGGGCTGACCCGGACCCCGCTGCGCACGCTCGATCCGACCCGGCGGCTGGCCTGGCTCACCTTCGCCGGCACGCCGGCCGTCCCGGTCGGGCAGGCCGGTGGCGCCGCGGCGGTCGTCGAGCGCGTACTGGACCTGGCCACCGCGGCGCTCGCCGCGGAGCAGGTCGGCGGCGCCCGCGCGTGCCTGGAGGCGAGTGTCGCGTACGCCCGCGACCGGGTGCAGTTCGGCCGCGCGATCGGGTCGTTCCAGGCCGTGAAGCACAAGTGCGCCGACATGTTCATGCGGGTGCAGTTGGCCTCCGCCGCGGCGGAGGAGGCGGCGAACGCGATCGCCGGGGTCGAGGGGGCGCCCGCCCCGGGGGTCGCGGCCGCGGTGGCCCACGTCGTCTGCTCCAAGGCGTTCATGTTCGTCGCCGCCGAGAACATCCAGGTGCACGGCGGCATCGGCTTCACCTGGGAGCACCCCGCACATCTTTACTTCCGGCGCGCGAAGTCGTCCCAGCTGCTGTTCGGCGGGCCCGCCGTCTATCACGAGCGGCTGCTGGGCCGCATGGGCGTATGACCGGCCCCGGCGTACCGGCGCCCAGTATCCCCGTACCGGGCGTCACCGGAGAGGGTGTCGTGGCCACTCCGGAGGGCCTGCGCTTCACCGGGCTCGCCCCGAGCCTCGGCGCGCTGGTGCGCGCCACCGTCGACCGTACGCCGCGTGCCGAGGCCGTCGTCGACCTCGCCAGCGGCCGGCGGCTGGACTACACGCACCTGTGGGACGCCGCCACGCGGGTAGCCGGCGGTCTGGCCGAGGCGGGGGTCGCGCCCGGCGACCGGGTGGCGATACGGCTGCCCAACGGCGCAGAGTGGTGTCTCGCGTTCCTCGGCGCGACCCTGGCGGGCGCCGTGCCGGTCCCGGTCAACACCCGGCTCGCCACGCCGGAGGTCGACTACATCGTGAAGGACTGCGGCGCCGCCCTCACGCTGGACGACACCGCTCCGCTGCCGGAGGGCCGCCCGGTTGATCGCGCCGACGACGACCCCGAGGCGCTGGCCACGATGTTCTACACCAGCGGCACCACCGGACGGCCCAAGGGCGCGATGCTCTCCCACCGGGCGCTGCTGTCGGCGGCCGAACAGTGCCGGCGCGAACTGCGGCTGGGCCCGGCCGAGCCGACCCGCAACCTCGTCGCCGCGCCGCTGTTCCACATCCTCGCCTGCGGCATGCAGTGGATCCCGGCGCTCGCCGCCGGGGGCGCCGTAGTGATCATGCCGGCGTTCGAGGTGGACGGCTGGCTGCGGGCGATCCGCGACGAGCGCATCGACATCCTCAACGGCGTACCCGCCATGTACTGGCACGCCCTGCGGCACCCGGATTTCAGCGCCCTCGACGTCTCGCGCGTCCGGCTGCTCAGCTACGGCGCCGCCCCCACGCCGCCGGCCCAGGTCCGGGCCCTGATCGAGGCGTTCCCGGCGGCCCGGCTCGCGCCGGGCTACGGGCTCACCGAGGCGGCCTGCGTCACCGGGCTCGACCACGCCGACGTGGTCACCCACGCCGACTCGGTGGGCACCGCGGTGCCGGCGACCGAGCTGCGGCTGCTCGGCCCGGAGACCGGGCAGGGCGTCGGCCAGCTCCTGGTCCGCGGGCCGCAGCTGATGAGCGGGTACTGGGGTCGCCCGGACGCCACGGCCGGGACGCTCGCCGGCGGCTGGCTGCACACCGGCGACCTGGTACGCGTCGACCCGGCCGGGCGGGTGCACATCCTCGATCGGCGCACCGACATGATCAACCGCGGTGGGGAGAACGTCTACAGCGTCGAGGTGGAGCGCGCCCTCGCCGGTCACCCCGCGGTCGCCGAGGTGGCCGTGGTCGGCGTCCCCGACGCGATGATGGGTCAGAAGGTCGGCGCCGTCGTCGTCCCCCGGCCGGGCAAAGTGCTCGAGCCCGCCGACCTGGTGGCGTACGCCCGTGGCGTACTCGCCGACTTCAAGGTGCCCCAGTACGTGGCCGTACGGGCCGACCCGCTCCCCCGCAACCCGGGCGGCAAGGTCGACAAGGCCGTGCTGCGCAGCGGCACGGCCTGGGGGCCGGCGCTGCGCTGACCCGATCCGAGCGGCGACGAGCACATGACCGGCGGCGGGCTTCCCCGCCGCCGGCTGGCGTGACCGCCCGTGCGGGTGGCCGTGCGGAGTACGTGGCGAAGATCAATCCTCGCGTAGTGCCTGCTCGATGCGCCGTTTCGCGGCTTCGTCCTGGCCTCGACGCTGCGGTCGGCCCACTCGGCCACTTGACGCGCCGGAACGCCACCGTTGAGCCACGTGGACACGCACGCATGGTGGAGGTCATAGACACGCCTCGCGAGTGGGGATGCGTACTGGGCGTTGCTCAGTGGGCACGCGGCGCCATCCGCTCGCACCTCGCCACACCGCAGGCGTCAGGTCAGCGGCGATCTTGATCTCCAATGGCGCCCAGAGCCTCAGCCCCGAAAGCGGGCATATAAATATATATTGCCACATAGAACGCGAATAGCAATATCCTCTATTATCTTTAACTAAAGCATCCGTGTCGAGACTGTCAGATGGCAGCCAAATCTCACGTTTGACGGTTTCGTGCAGTTGGTCTCGGGAATGACATTAGCGGAACATGCGGCATAAATGAGATAGTTCGTTAGTTAATACGCTTATTGTTGTCCGCGAAAACAAGTGCGGATACAAAGCCGTTTATGTTCTAAGAAAACCTGTTTTAGCTTACTGTTTCTACAGGTGTCCAAGGAGGCGATTCGGTGAAAGTCCCCAAGCGCGTGACGGTTGCCATGTCGGGTCTGACTTTTGCGGGAGCGGCCGCGCTGACCGTGGGTTGGGCCACGCTGGCCGGCGACCAAGCCTTGAGCGCCGTAGCTCAACAGGTGGTTTCCGATGACGGCACCGGCGACCTCGATGTCGAGGCACTGCGCCGGAT
>JAOPYH010000430.1 GCA_025964715.1 Streptosporangiaceae bacterium
GCCTCAATCACCAGCAGTGGGTGACGTTGTGGGCTTATCTCGGGCAAGATCCGCCTGATGCCCTTGATCCCGACGCGGGGCTGAGCGTGCCGAAAGTCTACCGGGACGTGATCGGCCTCAGCGCGACCATGGCGTACATCACCAGCCGCAACTGGACGCCGCTGTACTGGAACCCGGCGTTCACGACCCTGTTCCACCGCGGGCAGGTGCCCGGGAACATCATGGGCTGGATGGCGGAGTCTGCTGCGGCCAAGGAAATCCTCGTCGACTGGCCTCGCAGCTGGGGCCCGATGATCATGCCGCAACTGCGCGCTGCCCATGCTGCCTACCCCGACGATGAGATCCTCAGGCGGCTCGTCAAGAACGTCCGGCAGGACCCTCTTGGCGGACCGATCTACGATCGCGGCGGGGAAACTGTCGTGCATCCGGACGGTGACGAGCGCCCCTTCTGCCACCCGGTGTACGGCCTGGGAACGGTGACGATGGCAGCCTCCGAACCGTTGGGCGCCCACGGCGCCCGCTTGATGAGCCTCATTTACCGCCGTCGCGGGGACCAGTTTCCCATGACCTGGCCCCTCCAGTAGGGCCTGTCTCGGTCTACCAGCACAGGCGCATCCTGCACGTCGGACGGCCCGGAGAACACCTGTGGTGATGATCATCACATAGGGGTGCCCCCCGCTGACTCGCCAGAATGCTCGCCATGACGTCTCCGTTAATGCTGACCGCAGCTGCCCCCTCCAAGTGGGCCGGGAGCGACACGTCGCGGGCGCGTAAGGGCGGCGGGCCAACGTCCCGGTCTCGTCCGGCGAGCTGGCGGTGATGATGGTCGGTGCCTCCGCTGTCCCAACGCGCGGCAGGCCAGACTCACAACTGTCCGCGCCGCGTGCTTCGAGCAATCTCCAGTCAAGCAATCGCCAACAACACCAGGATTTCCTTTAGCAGTTATGGCGGAACCGTTACTTATACGAGTGGATCAGCGGATCTATCCTGCAATCATGTGGAAGCATGCGTGTTGACATCGCCTCGGTCGATGCGCGCTGCTGTCCGTCACGCCAATTCCTTGGCTCGGCCATGTGCCGGACCACACGATGCGGTGACGTTCCTCAATGCCGAGGCCCGTACGGTCTTCGCGGATCGACGGGAGCGCCGGATCACCGGACGGCCCGCGGCTGCGGGTTCCGTGGGTGTTGTTTCCGCTTCCCACCCGTCGCGACGCCTCGTGGAGGCCACCTTGCCCGCGTTCATCTCCCAGCCCGCCATCGTCCTGCCCGATCACAAGATCACGACCAGCGAAATCTTGGACGACATTGTCGCTCATCACGGCGATCACCCGAAACTCGCCGTAATCCTGAAGGCCGTCGGAGGAGCCGGCGTCACTACCCGCTTTTTCACCCGGCCCCTACCGGAGGTCGGCAGCGGCCGCGGGGTGGAGCACCGGAATCATGCCGCTTTCGCCGCGGCCAATGACCTGGGGCGCGAGGCAGCCCGTCGCGCGCTGGACGCCGCTGGGCTCCGGCCCGGCGACGTGGGCGCCATTATCACCTCTCACAGCTCGTCGCTGACCGTCCCCAACCTTGACGTGCACCTTATCGAGGGCCTGGGTCTGCGCCCCAACGTCTCCCGTATCCCAATGACTACCCTCGCGTGCGCTGGCGGCATCCAGGCCCTCATCCGCGCCGCGGACTACCTCCGGGCCAGACCTGGTAGGCCCGTCCTGGTGGTGGTTGGCGAGGAGCTGAGCACGACCTACCACCACGCTGACACCACCCTCCATTCGATGATCTACAAGGGTCTGTTCGGGGACGGCGCAGGAGCATGCATCGTGAGCGACATCCCCCTCGGACCCGGTCTGGTGATCGAGAACAACGTGACGCACACCTTCGAGCACGTCCTCCCGGGCTCCCTGGACCGTTACTGGAGCCGCCTCGACGCCGCGGGGCTTCACTTCGACAGCACCAGCAAGGCCCGGCGCGCCGCCAAAGACGCCCTCCCGCATGCGCTCAAGTGGCTGGGCCACTGGCAGCCTGAGTGGGCAGCAGTCCATCCGGGCAGCGAGCCCATCATCGATCACGTCGTCACCGGGCTAGGCCTCGACGCCCACGCCGGCCGCTACTCCCGGGAATCCCTCGCCCAGCAAGGGAACTGCGGCGGCGCCTCAATTCTGGACGTCTTGGATCGTATGTATCAGTCGCCGCCCCCCGAGGCGGCCCCAGGCGTCGCGATCGCGTGGGGTCCCGGCACCACCACCGGCGCCGTAAAGGGCATATGGCAGCACCCGTGACCTGTGAGTAGCCCCGGCGCGGGCTGAGTGTCGTGCCCTGCCCGTCATGGCCCGGGGTCGAACGCAGACCCGCCCGGTCTTGCGGCACGCCTGCGGCCGCTGGCCAGACATCCGCACTGCAGTTCTGAGCGCAAGGCGTGGTGAGATCGGCGTACAGCGGTGAGTGGAGCTCGCCCGGAGGGAAGATCACGCAGGCGGGCGCCGCGTCACTCGGGGTGGCGTTTGCCACTGGGGCGGCGACCTTCTTTGCCGGACGCGGTGCGCTGCTCATGCTCCAGGAGCTGGCGCGCCACCGGCAGCAGCGCTGCGCCACCCTGCGGCGTGAGCGACCTCACCACACGGGTGATCTCTGTGTCCGCCTCTTTTTCCGGGGCCTTCGACGACAGTGCGGCGATGACCACGTCCCGAAGCGCTCCCGTGTCGGATGTGCCCTCGCCTGTCCCCCGCAGGACGATCCCGCTGATACCGACAGCCCGCGCCACCGCCGCAAGCTGCAGTTGGCTGAGATACGGCTGCAGCGCTTCGTTCAACGCATCCCGGTCTCCGCGGTTGAAGAAGTTGATATCTACGCCGAAGTAGATCGCGATCTGTGTGGTGTCTTCGTACGTCAAGACCCCCTCGCCCTTGAGGATGTTGCTGATCTTCTGGCGGTACAAGTTAGTACCCTCGGCGATCTCCTCAAGCCGGCGCTCTTTGCCGTCGTCCCTGAGGCGGGTCTTACGCAGGAAATTCAGGCGCTCCGTGAACAGCTCACGTTCCGATAGGGGCTCGCGGCCGTCATCCTTGCCGTCCAACAGGGCGAGGACCCGATCTACAGGGATCCCCGTGGCCAAGGAGATCTTTCCGGGGTCCACGGGATCCTCGCCCAGTTCCGCGACGAGCGTGTTGATCGACGCGATGGTCGACGCGAGCGCGTCCGTCGGTGTGGGGGTGGGCGACGCATCCATGGGCCAGTGGTCTCCAGCTCCGGTCGGGGGCCTCGTACGCGGGGCATCGCAAGATTAACGACTCAAGGGGGTCTCGCAATAGATGATGTTAGAAAGTGTGACATCGCCGATGGGAGATCAGATGAAAACGTTACGATCCTTGACATGCACTGGGTGGGGGCGTCAGGATCTGGTCACGTCGGGCGATCACCTTGGGCACTTGGACCGTAACAGTGTGCGGTTTCGCTGTGTCCGTAGGACTCCTGCCCCGACCTCCGCGCATCCTGACTAGCGCGGCGAAAGCCAAGATCAATCCTCGCATCAACGGCTGCAGTACTACTCAACCCCCGCGAGGCACAGCACTGCGACGGGGGCGACAGAAGAGAAAGGGCTGACTCCATGGCAACGGGGCAGTACCGGGGCACCGGCCATGCGGAGAGGGTCTTCCGGGTGCAACAGGCCCTTGGGGAACTCGGCGGGGGGCCGCACAGCCTCAGTGAGATATCGAGAGCCACCGGCCTGGACGACTCCACGGTCAGCCGAATACTGCAAAGCGGCGTCTACCAGGGGCTTTTCAACCGGCCTCATCGCGGGTCCTACGAGCTCGGCACGGCAGTCGGGGACCTCGGCTTCCAGGCCCTGGCCAACGGCCCCGGCGGAGACCAGGTCCATGCCGTCCTGCAGCAACTGCGACTGGTCACCGATGGAGGCCTCGTCTTCGAGTACATGAAGGCGCCGTTCGGCGGTGCCGGCAGGCAGTGCATCGCAATGGCCGTGGGCGACAGTGATTTGGTCGAGCTGGGGATGACGCCCCGCGACGTGCTGTCCGTGACCCGGTCCCTGCGGACCGGGGCTTCGGGGCGAACCATCCTGGCCTACCTACCATCGGCGATACAGCAGCAGGTCGTCTCCGAGCCGGTCCCCGAGGAGGCCGGGCCGGGCGTCTATGTCGACGAAGCCGAACTGGTCGCATCGCTCGCTGAAGTTCGCGACGTGGGTTACGCGCTCGGCTACCAGGAGTGCATGAAGGGATGGAACAGCGTGGCCGCCCCCATTATGTATGGCGAGTCCATCATGGGCACGGTCTTGCTGCTCAAACCCATGAACATCATGCCCCACGCCCCCCAGAGCTACATCGAGGCGACCAAGCGCGCCGCCGCCCAGCTCAGCCGGATGGGCGCCAGCTGGCCCGCAGGCGACCAGGGCTGAGCCGCACTGCCCGCAACCCTAGGCCAGGAGAACGTCGGCGGGCCGCACCGCACCGTGTGTCAACGGCGCGGGCGTTCCCGTGCCATCGAGCAGACCTTACGGAAGGCGCTCGGATGCGCCGATGTCATTGCCGTACGGTGCCTCAGCGGGTAGCTCTGTCTCCGGCGCCGTGAGCTGCTGGAGCTTTAGGCACAGCGGCTCAGCGTCTGGAGCGGTGGAGGTCAGGGACAGCACAAGGGTCTCGTTGTAGCGCTGGCTGGCTGGCCGTATCGGCATCGCCGACGTGCCGCGCAACGTCGCCCAGCGTTCGTCACAGATGCGCGAGTCGGTCTTGCAGCCGGGCTGCATCAGATGAGCCGACCGTCAGATAGATGAACCGGGACTCCTGGTATCGCCTCCGGGCCAGCTCAGCGTCACCGTGTTCTGCCGCAGCCTGGCCGAGTATTTCCAGGGTCGCGGCTTGGTCCTCGCGCCGAGCGGTCGCTACGAACGTGTCGTAGGCCGCCCGTAGTTGCACGGGCTCCTCGTACTCGTCGGTTGGCCCGATGTCGAGACCTAGGAACACACGTGCTGGTGGCCCGTCACCTTGGTCAGATGCGGCGGCGTGCACAAGGTCGGCGTAGGCGCTGGCCAGGCGGCCCAGAACCTCATCATGGACAAGTGCCGTCATCAGGGACTCCGTAGGTAGGGCAGCATCTTGATCGACTACCACGCGTTGCTCGGGCATCTTGTCAGCGGTCAGCGACCGCCACCAGCGGTCCTGTAGGAAAACTGTGCCCGAATGGCGAGTGTTAAAGCGGGGGGATCACTGGCACAGCGAGGGTCACATAGAGGTCATATGCCTGTGTCGCGTGCACCCTCGCCGTGTCGTCGTCACCGCGAGCGGTGGCGAGTTCGGCGTGCGCCTGGTGGGCGCGCGCCAGTTCGTAGCTCGCGCCTAGCTCCCGCAGGGCGTCGACCGCTGGGGCGAGGAAACCGGCGGCTGTGTCGAGCTGGCCCAGCGCGGTGTGGGCACGGGCGAGCGTGATCTCCGCTCGCAGCGTTGAGCACGTCCTGCTCGTCGGTCAAGGTGCGGTGGGCGATGGTCGCCTGCCCCAGGGCCCGGTCGTACCTGCGGCTGGCCAGGTCGGTGTCCGCCGCGTTCAGCCGGGCCAGGGCGGCGGTGCGTCGCTCCCCGATACGGGCACAGGCGGTGATGGCGTCCTCGAACGATCTTCCAGCTTGTTCCAGCGCACCCATCCCGAGATGGGCTAATCCCGCGTAGTTGTGGGTACGGGCGAATCCCTTCTCGTCGCCGGCCTGGCGGAAAAGGGCGGCGGCCTCGGTGAACATTGTCAGCGCACGGCGGTGCCCGCCGGTGTCCAGGAGCATCAGCCCGCCCGACGTGAGCATGCGGGCCGGCAGGGCCGGGCGAGGGTGGATTCCTGCTTCCCCTGGCGGGACGGCCCTTGCGACGGCCCGGAGTCGAGGTGGGCCGTAGGTACTTCCACGGAGACGTACTCTCCTGTTCTTGCTGGTCGAGGAGACAAGGGACAACTACGGAGGGGGCGTCGCCCGGCCCGTGGTCCCGACAGTGAACTCGCTCTCGTCGCGGACCAGACCGGTTTGGCCGGTCAGCTGGACGGCTGTGGCCAGTGGCCGCCGATCACGTTGAGGACGGGCCGCGGCAAAGGCATCGGCGTCATAGCGTGGTGACGGTGGATGCCGCCATGGACATAGCGGGCTATGACGGTGATACCCGACAACTGCGCGGAACCGCTGATCGAATTCTTCATTGAATCCGTACCGGACGTGATCAGGATGAGCTCCTCGACGAGCGCGCGACGATCCCGACCAGGACGCCGCCCTGCGCGCGGAAGCCCGCTGTGCCTACCGGGCCGGCGGGGGAGAGGGAACGGCGGCGGGCGTAGAGCCGGATGTCAGAGAAGGCGTCGGAAAACGCCTGCCGCACGGCCGCGCCGTCAGGGAAAGGATTGGGCAGCTGGGGCCGGACCAGCACCGCCTGGGCAAGGTCATGCCGCACCTGCCGGGAGCCGGGCCACGCAGCACGGACCACGGCCGCCTCAACGAGACGGACGAGGCGCTCCTCTTCGCCCGACGCCGGAATCTGAACGGTGGAAAGGACGAGGCCACCCGGCGCGAGTACCGCCGCCAGCCGCGACACCAGCGCCGCCCGGTCCGACCAGTGGGGAATTCGGGGCAGTCCGTCCATCGCGACCAGGTCGTACGGCCCCTCCGATACCGAAGTGACAGAACTGAGTTGTTCGCAGGCGAACGCGATACCGCAGCGGTCGGCGAAAGCAGCCGTCAGATACAGAGGCGTGCCACACGAATCGACCTGGTACGCGTCAAGCCGGTCAGGGCCGAGAAGCCCGGCCAGCATGGCGAGTATCGACTCGTCCGTGGCGCCGCAGATCAGGGCCCGGATGGGGCGGCTGGTCGGCAGTTCACTACGGTGCAGCGCTCGCCGGTAGAAGCCGGCGTACCAAGCCGGGTCCTCCCTCACGCCGATCCCCCGCAGAAGGCGCTGGGAGGCATGCTCACCGAAGCACTGTGGCTGACAGTGGGCCCGGGCAGCACGGATCGTGCCGGGAGTGGTCAACACGCTGCGGAGCACGGAGCCCCGCATGCCGTTGCCGGACTCTGAGCTGACGCGGAAGCTCCTCAGGACGTTGGGCGGAGACAGCGTGGGTTGAACGGCGCCCTGTTGGTGTCCGGCGGCCAGGTAGACGGGATCGCGGCGGAGCCAGGTGTCGGCAAAGAGCGTGCCGGTCGTTAGAGGAGGTGTCGGCGAATGCTCAGCGTGGTCGGCGGCCGGGGCGTGAGATCTGGTATTCACAGGGCGCAATCGGTGAGGGCGGAGGACGGTGGAGGTGCTGGGGGCTGAGGTGCGGTCCCTCTCCGGCCGGCGACGGACGCCCAGGGTGAGGCGTACGGGTCGCGGCTTCCGGCCGGAG
>JAOPYH010000486.1 GCA_025964715.1 Streptosporangiaceae bacterium
GCATCTTCTCGTCGATGACCTCGACCTCGAAGTCGAGGTCCTCGATCCAGTCGAGACGCTTGGTCTCGGACATGCCCCAGGGGTTGCCCTTGTTCTCCAGGTTCTTGAGCATCACGCCGGCCTCGGAGGGGAAGCTCGACTCGATCATCACCTGGAAGCGCCGCAGGTCGAGGATGTGGTCGACGTGCTCGATGTCGACCGGGCACTGCTCGACGCAGGCGCCGCAGTTCGTGCAGGACCACAGGACGTCGGGGTCGATGACGCCGTTGACGTCCAGGCCGCCGACGAGCGGCCGCCCGGCCTCGGCCAGGACGTCCTGCGGCAGATTCTCCCGCTCCGCCTCGGACGCCATCATGTACGGCGCCTTGGCGAACGCGTGGTCACGCAGGTCGGTGATCAGCATCTTCGGCGACAGCGGCTTGCCGGTGTTCCAGGCCGGGCACTGCGACTGGCAGCGCCCGCACTCGGTGCAGGTGGCGAAGTCGAGGAAGCCCTTCCAGGTGAAGTCCTCGATCTTGCCGCGGCCGAAGGTGTCCTCGTCCGGGTCGGCCTCCTCGAAGTCGAGGGGCTTGCCCTTGCTCATCATCGGCTGCGCGGCGCCGAGGCCGTCCGGATGGCGCTTGAACATGACGTTGAGCGGCGCCAGGAAGATGTGCAGGTGCTTGGAGTTCAAGACGATGATCAGGAACACCAGCATGACGCCGATGTGCAGCAGCAGCCCGACGGACTCGATGACCTCGTTGGTGCTGTGGCCGAGCCCCTTGAGCACGTTGCCGACGGCGTGCGAGGCGAACGCCCCGTTGCCGTACGGGAAGTTGCCGGTGGCGACCCCGGCCCCGCGGAACAGGAACATCGTCCAGACCACGTTGAAGATCATGAACAGGATCAGCCACGCGCCGCCGAGGTGCGAGCCCTTGAAGCGGGACTTGCGGTCCAGCTTCTTAGGCGAGTTCTTGAGCCGGATGATCGCGAAGGCGATCAGGCCGAGCAGGGCCGCGACGGCGATGAAGTCCTGCAGGAACCCGATCGCGTCCCACTTGCCCACGAGGGGGATGTGGAAGTCGAGTCCGAAGATCAGCGCGCCGTAGGCCTCGAGGTAGACGGTGGCGAGGATGAAGAAGGCCCACATCACGAAGAAGTGCGCGAGGCCCGGTCCGGTCCACTTGAGCAGCTTGCGCTGCCCGAGGACCTCGACGAGCTGACCCTTGAGGTCCTCGCCGATATTCTCCTTCACCGAGGCGATGCGCTCCGGCGCGGGCTGACCACCGGTGATCAGCTTGTATAGGAAGGACACCCGCCGACCGGCGAGCGCCAACGCGACCGCCGTTCCGGCAAGCCCAATGATCAACCTGAGAACCACTGTTCCGTCCTCCTGGGTACGGGCGTTGGCTGCCAGCGTAGGGCTCGCCACAGACTGCTACGTATCGGACCCCCGAATACTACTCGGCAGTAGCTTGTGCTGCCATGTCAAACGCAATGGCTACGGGCCCGGAGGTCGACCTCCGGGCCCGTACGCCGTCGCCGGTCGGTGCCTAAGCGCGGGCCGAGTCCGTCCAGTCGCTCGAGACCGTGGACGAGCTCTCCACCGAGCCCGCGGCGCCCCCACCCGAGCCGGTCACGGCCAGCGCCACCGCGGTCACCGCGGCTGCGCCTCGCCAGACCGAGTCCCCACAGAGGGCGCACGATCCTGCGCTTCATCTCGTCGCTCCGAATCTCGTCGGTCAGGTGCGCGGGGCGAGCCGCGGTCAGCCTCTCGATGACGTTCATGACAGCTCCCCTCGTGCGATTGGCACGCCGGTGCGGACGGGTAGTCGTGCCGTGGTGCGCATGGGCTCGCCGGGCTCGGCGGCCCGCCGGCGCCGGAGTGCGGCGGCCCGCATGGTGACCGGTCCTCCGGTGCCGGTCCGGCGAGTCGCCTCATCGGGGCGGCGTGGAGCGAGGCCAGTTGGTACGGCCACCAGGGGGAGGCCGGCGCCGAAGACCGGCGCGGCTGTGTTGTTCCTGGGCGGATCCCGTGTTGTCCTTGGGCGGATTACGGCCGCATCCGGTCATCTGCCGCGGTCACCTGCAAGATCACCGATAGGAAAGGAGCCGGTTCAGGACACCTTTGCGGGGAGTGCGTATGCGATCGGCTGGCGTGGCGATCATGGCCGGTGTGGTGTCGGTCGCACTTGTCGGCGGCATCGGCTGCGCGTATGTGCAAGCCCATCAGATCCATGGCAGTCCCAGCGAGGTGGCGCGCAGGTACTTCGCCGCGTGGAGCCGTGGAGACCTCAGCCGCATGGCCGGGCTGTCGGCCCACCCGCCCCGGGATTTCGCCGATCAGCATCGGGCGCTGTCCCGCGGCCTGTCGGTGACGTCGGTCGGCCTGCTCCCCGATCCGGTGATCGTGGACAGGAAGAACCGGGCTCACGTGGACTTCGCCGTCAGTCGCGACCTGTCCGGCCACGGTCAATGGAGCTACCGGTCGACGCTGCGGCTAGGCATCGTGGACCGGCACTGGAAGGCCATCTGGTCACCGAGCACGCTTCACCCCGGGCTGGCGGGACCCGGTTCGTGGAAGATCACCGAGATCCAGGCGCCCGCGGCGTCCTTTGTGTCCCGGGACGGCCGGCCGCTGCCGGAGGACGGCACGCTGCAGCCCTATGTCGCCGAGCTCTCCGAGCGATTCGGTGGCGTAGCGGACAGTAGGTCCGGCTGGGCCGTGGAGTTCCAGCCGGCCGGCGGGCCGGTGCAGCGTCTCAAGGTCCTCGGCAGCGCGCCGGAGAACAAGATCCGCACGACCGTGGACAGGCGGCTGCAGGCCGCCGCGGACCGGGCCGTCAGCACGGTGGCCGGCGGCGCCGCCATCGTCGCCCTCCGGCCCTCGACCGGCGAGATCCTCGCGGTGGCCGACCGGCTCGGCGCACGGAACGCGTTCCTCGGCCTCTACCCGCCGGGCTCCGCTTTCAAGGTCGTCACCGCCGCCGGGCTCCTGTCCGACGGGCTCTCGACGGGCACCACGGCCAACTGCCCCGGCACGGTGGTGACGGGGCAGCGCACCATCCGCAACCACGATGGATCCGACCTCGGCACGACGACACTGCGCGAGGCCTTCGCCCAGTCGTGCAACACGACCTTCGCCGCGCTCGGGGTGGAACGGCTGCGCGGCGGCAAACTCGGCGCGACCGCTCGTGAGTTCGGGTTCGGAGGCCCCATCGCACCCGGCCCGGCCGCAGCGCGGGGCAGCTTCCCGGACCCGGGCAGCGACGCCGAGCTGGCCGAGGCCGCGTTCGGCCAGGGCCGGGTCCAGGCGAGCCCCCTGCTGATGGCGACGGTCGCGGCGGCGGTCGCCGACGGCACCTGGCGATCCCCCCGCATGGTCGGCACCAAGCTGATCCGCCGGTACAGGGACCAGGTGCAGCGGACGCATCCACTCGCCAACGCGGCCGCGCTCCGCACGATGATGCGGGCGGTCGTCACCGATGGCACCGCCGCACGGGCCGGGCTGCCCGCCGGCTCGGCCGGCAAGACCGGGACCGCGGAGCACAACGGCGGGGCCGACCATGCCTGGTTCATCGGCTACCAGGGCGACCTGGCCTTCGCCGTCTTCGTCGAGAACGGCGGCTCCGGCCCCAAGGTCGCCGCGCCGCTCGCGGCCCGCTTCCTGCGCTCCCGGTGACCGCTACGCGCTAGGCCCCGGCACTGACGACGACCAGTGACACTCCGGGACTGGACTTTCTGCACGTTTGTGGGAGATATTACCCAAACTTGGCCAAACAGGACATCCCCCAGCGGCCGCACCGCACCCCCCGGAGGACGCAAGTGAATTGGACCCCCAGGGCCGCCATGGCCCTCGCCGTGGCGACCGGAGTCGCCGGCATCGTGCAGGTCGGCGCGCCGCGGCCCGCGACCGCCGCGACAGCGTCCGCGCCCGTGCAGACCACGCCCGTACAAGCCACGCCCGTACAGACCGCGCCGTCGTCGTACAAGTTGACGATCAAGAAGAAGTACCAGGAGACGAACTACTACTGCCTCCCGGCCTCCGCCTCCATGAGCCTGTCGACCTTCGGCGTCAAGGTCGGCCAGGCCACCCTGGCCGACGAGATGCAGACGAACGGGAGGGGCACCACCGGAAACAACGCGCTCCCGGTGCTCAGGTCCTACGTCAGATCACGCGGATACGCGTACAGGGCCGTCGGGGACGTCGCCGGCCACCCCAAGGTCCTGATGAAGCGGGTGTCCTATGACGTCGGGGTCCTGCATCGCGCCCCGGACATCGGCGTCTGGATGGAGAAGCTGCCCTGGAACAAGGGTGAGATCCAGGGCACCAGGATCGGCCACATCATGGTCGTCTACGGGTACAACACGACCAAGGGCACGATCACGGTCTTCGACCCGTGGAAGCCCACCGGAGGGACGCACACGCTCTCGGCGAAGACCCTCGCGGGCACGCTGCAGACCGACGGCGGCATGCACTACATCTCCAGGCTCTGACGCCGGCCGTCGGGGAGCCGGACAATCCCCCTCCGGAGTGACGCGGAGCGACGCTTCGACCAGAAATCGTGTACGGCGGTGGTCGCGGTGCCTGGCTGGCGCGCTTGCGCGGCCGGCACCGCGACGCAGGTCGGGGCGTCGTCGGTTACTACGCCTAGGCCGAGTTCGTCCGCGACGGCATGGGCGACGCGACGTGGCCCGCGTATCGCCATCCGATCGATGGCAGGGCTGACCTGTCGCGTGTCGGTGCGGTGCTGGCGGGCTCGGCGCCGACGCGCTCATTGCGGCATGACCGTGCGCCGCGCGGACGGCGTCAGGAGCGCGCCTACGGCGCATTCGTCTCAGGGGCGGTGTGCGCGGAGACCGTCGACGAGGATCGACAGCAAC
>JAOPYH010000538.1 GCA_025964715.1 Streptosporangiaceae bacterium
TATGCGCGCTCGATCGGCGTCTCCAACTACAGCGTGGGCGAGCTCGACGAGGTGCTGTCGGTCGCGCTGATCCCGCCCGTCGTGAACCAGGTCCAGTTCAGCCCGGTCACCTACCGGCGGAAGCTGCTCGAGGCGTGCGAGCACCACAACGTGGCGCTCGAGGCCTACAGCCCGCTCGGCACCGGCCGGCACCTCGCGGACGAGCGCGTGCGCCAGGTCGCCGAGCGCGTGGGGCGCACGCCTGCCCAAGTGCTCCTGCGCTGGTGCGTGCAGCGGGATCTCGTCGTCGTCACGAAGTCGACCCATCGCGAGCGGATCGAGGAGAACGCCCAGCTCTTCGACTTCACGCTGTCCGACGAGGACATGGCGGCACTCGATGCGCTGGACGACACCGGCGGCACCGAGCGCGCGCTCGAGCGCCCGTGGTGGTGAGGCTCCTCCGCGCGCTGCCGGCGCCGCTCAGGGCTTGAGGTAGCTGTGAATCGCGAACTCGGTGATCGTCGGCATCGGGCCGCTCCCCGGATCCATGCCGGAGACCTGCCGGATCGCCGGGAACAGCCGCTCGTCCCGGAAGCGGTCGTACGCCTCGCGCGCCTCCCAGATATCCGTGACCGTCCATTTGCCGTCGACGTCGCCCGCCCAGTGGAAGATCAATCCCTCGGGCGGGTCGTTGGCGACGTCCATCGCCGCCTGGACGCCGTCGTACATACCCGTGCCGACGCCCTCAGGGAAGTCG
This sequence comes from Streptosporangiaceae bacterium, assembly GCA_025964715.1. Lineage (GTDB taxonomy): Bacteria > Actinomycetota > Actinomycetes > Streptosporangiales > Streptosporangiaceae > Actinomadura_C. The sequence continues at coordinate 737 of JAOPYH010000538.1, forward strand.
GTGGTCCTGATCGCCACTGCCATGGGTCTCTCCTCCTGGTAGCCGCTCAGCCCTCGCCCGGCTGTGCCGGGCGCGACCAACCCTATCCGCGCGGGCGAAGCCGCTGCAGCCGGCGCTGGAGTTCGGCACGCTCGACGGCGTTCGTGCTGAGCGAGCGCTCGAGCTCGGCGACTTGGACAGCGCCGTCCGAAGCCACGGATCTCTCGACGAGGCTCAGGGCGTCGCGGGAGACGTGTCCGTCGGCACGGATACCCGTTCGGATGTCGTGTCGAGCGTCGCGGTCGTCGACACCAGGCGGGAGCCATCGTCGGCGAAGAGGTGTGTCGCGCCGACGATCTGCAGGCCGATGCTGTCGCCGGGCCGCCCGTCGAACGGCGGCATCATCTTCGACACCAGCGCCAGCGGCTGGCCGCGGTGCTCGAGGGCGAGGTGGACGAAGACCTCCGATCCGAGATCCTCGACCGTGCGGATCTTCGCGCGGAGGGGACCTTCCCCGACCTGCAGCGCCTCCGGGCGGAAGCCGACCGTGAGGGGGCCGGGCGAATCTGCGAGCGCCGCCTCGCCGGGCGGGGCGAGCTCGATCGCCGATCCACCGAGCTTCAGCGGCCGCTCCTCGCCCACGGGAACGAGGTTCATGGCGGGCGAGCCGATGAAGCCTGCGACGAACAGGTTGAGCGGCTCGTGGTACAGCGTCTGGGGGGTGTCGCACTGCTGGAGCACACCGTCTTTGAGCACCGCGACTCGATGGCCCATCGTCATCGCCTCGACCTGGTCGTGCGTGACGTAGACGGTGGTCACGCCCAGGCGGGCCTGCAACTCGACGACCTCGGTGCGCGTCTGCACGCGCAGCTTCGCATCGAGGTTCGAGAGCGGCTCGTCCATGAGATAGACCGCGGGTTGCCTGACGATGGCACGCCCCATGGCCACTCGCTGGCGCTGGCCACCCGACAGGTGCTTGGGCTTGCGATCGAGGTACGGCGTGAGGTCGAGGATGCGCGCCGTCTCGCGAACGCGGCTCGTGCGCTCTTCCTTCGGCACGCCGGCCTGCTTGAGTGCGAAGCCCATGTTCTCCGCCACGCTGAGCTGCGGGTACAGCGCGTAGTTCTGGAAGACCATGGCGATGTCACGATCGCGGGGCCGGACGTTGCTCACGTCGCGATCGCCGATGTAGATCGTGCCGGCGTTGAGCGGCTCGAGGCCGGCCAGCATGCGCAGCGCCGTCGACTTGCCCGACCCGGACGGGCCCACGAGGACGAGAAGCTCGCCGTCTTGGACGTCGAGGCTCAGGCTGTCGACCGCGGCGATGTCGGTTCCCTCGTAGGTGCGCGTCGCCTCGTCGTATCTCACTGCAGTCATTGCGGATTCCTCACTTGATCGCGCCCATGGCGAGGCCCCGGATCATGCGCTTCTGGGCGATCCATCCGGCGAGCACGACGGGAATGCACGCCAGCACCGACGCGGCGGAGAGCTTCGCCAGGAAGTCGCCTCGCGTGCTGATGTTCGTCGTGACCCAGATCGGCACAGTGGACCCCTTGACCGGATTCAGCTGCACGGCGTAGAAGAACTCGTTCCAGGCGAAGATCACGCAGAGCAACGCCGTGGCCGCGATCCCCGGCGCCGCCATCGGCAGGATGATCGAGGTCATCTGCCCCTTGAGGCTCGCGCCGTCGATCTCGGCGGCCTCGATGAGCTCGCGCGGGATCTCCCGGAAGAACGAGCGCAGCATCCACACCGCCAGCGGCAGGTTGATCCCCGTGTACAGGATGATCAGCACGGTCCGGCTGTTCAGCAGGTTGAGGTTCTTGGCGAGGATCCAGATCGGGAGGATCGCGGCCACGACGGGCAGGAACTTCGTCGAGATGAAGAAGAACAGCACGTCGCGCCACTTCTTCACGGGCCTGACGGCGAGGGCGTATGCGGCCGGGATCGCCAGGGTCAGGACGATGAGCGTCGAGACGACGACCACGACGGCCGAGTTGGTGAACGCCTCGCCGAACGACAGCAGGCCGCCGGCGCTCCGGGTGACGTCGCGATAGCGATCGACGCTCGGATGGAAGAAGAGCTTGGGGCTCGTGTTCGCGTCCTGCTCGCTCTTGAACGAGCTGAGCACCATCCAGAAGACGGGGAAGAAGAACACCAGGCCGGTGATCCAGGCCGCGACGCCGAGCGCATGGTTGACCCACCGGCGCTCGCCGACGGTGACGGGAACCTCGGCGCGGCTCATGCGATGTCCTCACCTTTCAGGAGCCCGGACAGGACTCGCAACGAGATGGTCGCGATGATGAT
>JAOPYH010000008.1 GCA_025964715.1 Streptosporangiaceae bacterium
GTTCATGATCCGTGACCGAGACACCAAGTTCACCGCCGGCTTCGATGCGGTGTTCCAGGCCGAGGACATCCGGATCATTAAACGCCGGTCCAGGCTCCTCGAGCGAACGCGATCATGGAACGCTGGGTGGGCAGTGTGCGCCGCGAGATGCTCGACCGGATCTTGATCATCAACGCCGCGCATCTACGGGCGGTCCTCGCTGGGAACGAAACCCACTTCAATACCCGCCGACCCCATCGGAGTCTGAACCAGGCTAGCCCGTTACGGGCGCTTCCCGATCCGGTTGACGCTGATATCAAGGTCATCCGACGTGATCGGCTCGGCGGCTTGCTCCACGAATACGCGCAGGTCGCATAGGGTGGCCGAGTTTTCGGCACGGAGAGGCTGCCAGCAGGGACGGCAGGCGAGATCACGAAGGGCATGGGCGACATCATCCCCATCGCCGGTTTGCGGCCTCAAGAAGGGGTGCCGCACTGACGGCGCCACCACGCGATTCCCAGCATCGCGATGCACGGGAACATCCCGCGGCCCCGCTAACCAAACCACCGGAGATCATTTACGGGACACCCCTTAGGGTGCCGAGCGTGCAACACGGCGCGCCGGACGCTGCCCACGAGGCACGCTCTGGCTCTCAGAAGTGGTCGACTGTGATGACCGCCTCGGCGAAGTCCTCGGGCGCTTCGAGGGGCGGGATGGCGCCGACGCCTTCGAGGGTCCGGTGGGCGTACTTGCCGGTGAACATGGCGCGGTACGACGAGCCGTTCCCGGGCGGTGTGTAGGGGTCCGTGGCGCCGTCGAGGGTGAAGGTCGGCACCGTGATGACCGGGCGCTTTGCGAGTTGCCGCTCGATTCCGTCGTACCGTGCTTCGCCCTTGGCCACGCCGAGCCGCCAGCGGTAGTTGTGGATCACGATGTCGATGTGGTCCGGATTCTCGAACGACGCCGCGGTGCGCTCGAAGGTGGCGTCGTCGAATTTCCAGCCGGGTGAGCTCTGCTCCCAGACGAACCGCGCGAACTCCTTGCGGTACTTCTCGAGCGAGAGCCTGCCCTGCTCGGTGGCGAAGGTCGCCTGGTGCCACCACAGCCACTCGACGTTCGGCAGCTTCGGCTCCTTGTTGGCCTTGACGTTGGTGATCAGGTAGCCGGTCACGGCGACCAGGGCCTTGACGCGGTGCGGCCAGAGGGCGGCGATGATGTCGACCGTCCGGGTACCCCAGTCGAAGCCGGCCAGGACCGCGTTGTCGATCTTCAGCGCGTCCATCAGGGCGATGGTGTCGAGGGCGACGGCCGACTGCTCTGCGTTGCGGAACGCATGGCGGGAGAGGAACCGCGTCGTGCCGTAGCCGCGGACGAACGGCGCGATCACCCGGTAGCCCTCCGCCACCAGCAGCGGCGCGACCGTGACGAAGCTGAACGGATCGGTCGGGTACCCGTGGTGGCAGATGACCGGCGTGCCGTCGGCCGGACCGACGTCGAAGTACCCGATGTCGAGACCGCCCGCCTTGATCTGCTTCACCGCGCCCAGCGAGGTCGTCGGGTCCGGCACCGGGATCGGGGGAGCCGGGTGCGCTCCGGGAAGGCGCGCCGCCGACGCCGGTGCGCTCGGGAGGCCGGTCAGCGATCCGCCGATCGCTCCCGCACCGACTATCTTGCCGAAGGTCCGCCTGTTGATCATCAATCTCCCTTTTCCCGAACTGCCGCCGGGAGCCAACAGACTCACTGCTGGCTTCAGCGAACGGGTTGATGCGCAGCGACACTCCCCGAGGAGCAGTCAGAGAACCGCTATAATACTTGCTCCGTGAAGCAAGCATATATTTTATTGTACCGGCAAGCAAGTAACCTGGTCAGATGGACAACGACGCCCCACGCCCAGTGCCGTTGAGTGCCGAGGAAGAGGCCATGCTCCGCGCCCTCGGCCGAGTCATGTCCCGGCTGGCTCGCGTCGTGGATGCCGACATGGTCCGCGAGCAGCACCTCCCGCTGTCGGAGTACATGACTCTGCAAGTTCTGTCCGAAGCTCCCGGCCGGCAGATGCGGATGAACGCACTCGCTACTGCCTGCAACCTCTCGTTCAGCGGAATCAGCCGCATCGTCCAACGCCTGGAGTCCCTCGGCTTTGTCCAGCGGGTCAGGTGCGTCGAGGATGCCCGCGGATTCAACGCCGTCCTCACCGACGCCGGCCTGCTGCGCTTGCAGCAGGCCTGGCCGAGCAACCTGGCCAGCGTGCGGCGGCACGTTTTTGCTCACCTCGACGGCATTGACCTAACCCAGGTCAGGCGGGCCCTAGAAAGGATCGCGGATGCCGACTGATCGCTTGGGTCACTCATCACGCGCCGGCGACATACAGGCGTTGCTGTCGTAGCCAACGCAACCCCGGCTGGCCTGCCAGCCTGGGGTTCGGTGTTCGATCTGGGCTCCTAGGTCGTCGGTCTGGCGGGGCCGTTCCAATCGGGTCTTGGCAGTCGCCCGGCAGTTGGACAGCCGTTTCTGATCCCGAGCTGATCGTGCTCACGGCGTGGGAGGGCCTGGATCCCCGCGAGACGGCGGTCGTGCTCGGCGTGCCGTCGCGGACCGTCCGGGCCCGCCTGCACCGGGCCCGGGCTCGGTTGCGCAAATCGATCGGAGACGCCTTCGACGGTGACGGACATGTACGGGATGACCAGCAAGCGCGACCAGCTCAGGAGGAGCGATGAACGACCACGAGCTCGACCAGCTGATCGCGCGGGCCAACCCGTACGGCGACGACACGGTCCGGCGACTGCCGGCTGGCGCCGCCGAGTCCGACCTGTTGGAGGAGATCATGACCAGCCGGACTGTTTGAAGTCGCCGAAGGGGGGTCGGGTGCGTCAATGATCTCGTGATCATGACGCGTCCGGCCTGGAGCCGGCGGGCCACGCGCTGTCCTCGCTGGGCGTCGCCGGTGGCGATGTAGGCGTGCAGGCCGTAGGGCACCAGGGCCGGGCCTCGTCATCGATCCGATCCTCGCTTGATTGAATATCGAATCAACATTATAGTTGCTTCGTAAAGCAAGCGATTAGCGGGGGGCCGATGCGCTGCCGGGTTGGATGTTCGAAGAACATCACTCCGCGCCTCTTCGTTCTAGTTCCCGGCAACTGCCGGAGACCCACGCCGTGACATGGCTTGCATCAAGTCGTTCGAGAGGACTCTGCACATGTCGTCCGTGTTTTTTGTTACCGGTGCCTCGCGGGGCCTGGGGCATGCCATCGCCGAAGCAGCACTCGCCGCCGGCCACCGGGTGGCCGCCAGTGCGCGCGATCCCAAGACTCTGGACGCTCTGGTGTCGCAGTACGGCGACCGCGTGCACGCCCTCCGCCTCGACGTCACCGACTCGGCGGCGGCGCAGGCGGCGGTCACAGAGGCGCAGGAGGTGTTCGGGCGCATAGACGTCGCGGTCAACAACGCGGGTCAGGGTGACAGGGGCTCCCTGGAGGACACCACCATTGAGGTGTTCCGCCGCCAGGTCGAAACCAACTTCCTCGGTACGGTCTACGTCACCAAGGCAATCGTGCCGATCATGCGCAGGCAGGGAGGTGGCCGGATCATCCAGATCTCCTCACTCGGGGGACGCATCGGCAGTCCCGGCATGACGGCGTACCAGTCGGCGAAGTGGGCCGTCGGCGGTTTCAGCGAGGCGCTGTCCGCGGAGGTGGCGCCCCTGGGGATCAAGGTCACGGTCGTCGAGCCGGGTGGCATGCGCACCGACTGGGCGGGCTCGTCCATGACGACTCCCCCTGTGAGCCCGCCCTACGAGGACACAGTCGGTGCCTCGGCGCGCTCCATGGCCGGGTTCGAGAACATCGCGAACAGCGACCCGGCCAAGGTCGCCCAGCTCGTGCTCACCGTAGCTTCGCTGGACGAGCCTCCGCTGCGCATGCTCGCCGGCAGCGACGCCTTCGAGTACGGGCGCCAAGTCTGGCGCGCACGAGTGGAGACCGACGGGCGCTGGGAAGAACTCAGCAGGTCGACCGACCACGATGACGCCGCAGACTCCTGGCAGCAACAGCGGGGCAGCAGCCTGCCCGACGTGTCGGGCTAACTACAGCGAGCTACCGCCACCGCCCGCGCTGTGCGCACGAAGCGATACCCGCGAAAGCCCGCCACCTGGTAGCCGCCGTCCCGGGTTCCTCTGTCGCGTTCGACCCGGGTGGCGGCAGGTTCCTGAAGTAAGGGCGGTTATCACAGGTTGCCGTGTGAAGGCGCTTTGCGGCACCCGCGCGAACGTCGCGGCCCAGAGCCCGCCTAAGGAATTGACGGATTCCCGAGCCGCAGCCGAGCGGTTCGCCGATAGCTGTGCCGCGGGGGTTCGGACAGAGATCGTAGGAATCTCCTCTGACCGCAGGTGTCGGATGGTTAGGCGGCCAGGCGGCTGGACGCGGCGAGGCCGGTGGCTGTGGCCTGGAGGAGGCGGTTTATGAGAATCACGGAACGCTACCTCGGCTACGCAGAGCCTGCCGGTGCCGAAAACTCGGCTACGAGCCGTGACCTGGAAGTTCATCGTTCGGCGGACGTGCCGCTGTCGGGTCGGCAGGATCGGGCTTTGTGGCTCTTCGTCTTGTGTATCTGATCTTCGTTCGGGTGCTAGGCCGGCTGGTTCTGGTTGGTCGGTCCGATCGGTCCAAGGACATTGAGATTCTGGTGCTGCGTCACCAGCTGGCGGTGCTGCGTCGGCAGGTTGCCCGCCCGTGCTGGTCGTGGGCCGACCGCGCGATGGTCGCAGCTTTGGCCGGGCTCCTGCCGAAGGCGCGTCGAATCGGGATGCTGGTCACGCCGGGAACGCTGTTGCGCTGGCACGCCGATCTCGTGAAACGGCGCTGGACCTATAAGCGGCGGCGACAAGGTCGCCCACCGACGCGGTCGACGGTGCGGGAGTTGGTGCTGCGGTTGGCGGCCGAGAATCGGACCTGGGGGTATCGGCGCATTGCGGGGGAGTTGGCCGGGCTGGGCCGCAAGGTCGCGCCGTCGACGGTGTGGGCGATCTTGAAGGATGCCGGCATCGATCCGGCGCCGCGACGATCGGGCCTCACATGGAGTGAGTTCCTCAAGGCTCAGGCGGCGGGGATCTTGGCGTGTGATTTCTTTAGCGTCGAGACGATCACGTTGGTCCGGTTGTACTGCTTTGCGGTCGTGGAGCACGCCACCCGCAGAGTCCATGTGCTGGGTGTCACCGCCCGTCCGACCTGTGGGTGCCGATAACCCCGTCCGTGCAGGTCATGCGGCGTGTTGGTACTCGTGGAGGATGCCGCCCGAGTCGGTCTCGTCGGCGGATGTCGAGCTGGTTGAGTCGGTCTGGTCTTGTGATCGGCTCCGGGGCCGGCCGGAGGGGCGCGCTGTTCAGGGTTCGGTGGTGCCGGTGCTGGTTGTAGTAGGACTCGAACTCGCGGAGTGCGTGCAGTAGGTGTGTCTGGTTCCAGATCAGGGTGCGGTCGAGGAGCTCGTGCCTGCAGGTCTGTATCCACCGTTCCGTGATCGAGTTCATGCGCGGAACGCGGATGCCGGTGGTCATGACGCCGATGCCCTCGGCTTTGAAGGCGGCGTCGAACGTGCGGGTGTACTTGCTGTCGCGGTCCCTGATCAGGTATTTGGCTGTGGTGTCGGTGTCGCTCATCGGTAGCAGCCGCATAAAGGTGAACACGCTTGTGAGCGCTAGATAGGGCAGTCGCAGCAGCACGATCGATCATCTTGGCGCGCCCATGCGGCGGTCGTCGGCTGTTCTCAAGAAGCTGCAGGTCACAGGCCATGGATGGGTTTTTCGGCACCCGCAGGTCGCTGAGGTCCGTTGACGCCTTTTCAGGACAGTTCGGGAACCCCGCGTGCTCCCGTGCTCCCGTTGCTCTCGGCTCCGGCCAGGAGCAACGGGAGCACCAGCCGGGGGGTGGTGATCTTTAGCCAGCTCAAGGCCGGTGTGGACACAACGTGGGCGCGCGGTCGGCTCCTTCGCCAGTTCTCTGGCGTCCGGCTGGCTCGCACCGACTCCACCATCTGCCGTCGGAACTCCGGCGGACGGTCACGCCCAGGGCACGCAAGCCGGCGGCGGTGCCCGGAAAGTTGATCACCTGCCGACCTGGGAGGCCGCGCGCGACGGCAGGTGCATCGGGACGCTGACGATCACGATTCCAGGGAGGCGGCGCAGCGCCCGGCGAAGTCGCGGGGCGGTCCGATTGTGCAGAATGTTGTGCCAGGGGTAGGCGACGACCAACTCGGGCAGAACCACGGTGAAGATGATGTCGGGTCGTTGGACGTGCAGGGCCTCGAGATAGTGGGCCAGCGGCGCGACGATCGCGCGGTAGGGGGAAACGATGATCTCTAAGGGCACGTGGTCGCCCCAGGTGTTCCACAGCTCGCGGAACCATTCGGCCTCCTCCT
>JAOPYH010000028.1 GCA_025964715.1 Streptosporangiaceae bacterium
GCGTCCAGACGCATGAACCCATCCAGTACGCGTCGGCCCTTCGAGAGCACGAGCACCGGGGGCGTCCTGTCCAGCACGTCGGCGAGGATCCGCACATGGTCGGCGGCGGCCGGCCGGAGGCGCCTGCGGACGTCGAGGCTGTCGATGGCGACCATCTCGGTCACCGGCTTGTGGGCTGACATGGCGCGGACGGTGCCTGCGTGCCCGCGGAGGGCAGTCATCTTCCACATGTGAAATCCGGCGAGAGTGTCGCCTCGTCCAGTTCGCGACACTGCACGGAGCGTCCGAGAAGCGAAACGGCCGTCCGGATTGCGACACGACCCCACCCGGCGGCGCAGCAGGGCCGTGCAGCAAGCTGAGGTCGCCCACCCGAGCAGGCGAAGATGCCGCCACAGCAGATAGGGGTCAGAGGTGGAGGTCCGCGGGGAACGGCAGGCCGCGCCGGTCGCCGACGAGGTCAGTGCGCTGGTCGCCGTGACCCGGCCGATCATCGCCGGTGTGTTCCAGTCGATCGGGAAGGAGTACCTCGACGCCTACGACGGCGACCGGAGCACAGTCCCGCTGAAGATGCTGGGCAAGCTGCGGGCTGTCGGTGACGGGGACTGCGGCGTCGCGTTCGAGTACGCAGTCCACGACGCCGTGCACAACCGCGACGCCGCAGTCACCGAGCGCGTCGTGGACGCGCTGAAGAAGTGTCGTGTCAACGGCGACCCGGCCTCCATCCTGTTCGCCATCGAGAAGCAGGGCGCGAAGCAGCTCATCTCGACGGAGTTCGAGTTGGTCACCGACCAGTCCCGAGTGCTGTCCGGCAATCGGGGGCAGCCCGTGAAACTGAAGGGCTATCTCAACCAGATCGCCGCGGCCTTCCGGCGACCCACCACTCGTCCGAACCTGCCGCAGAGCATCCGCGGACTGTGGAAGGCCGACCTCTTCCTGGGCTCACCCGAACCGGACCACTGGGTCGGCACCACGGTGAAGATCAACCCGAGCCACCTGGAGGCGGCTCCGGGACTCCGGATCGCCGTCGTTCCGACCCGCTCAGGCAGGTCGGACGCCGTGCGGCTCGACGAGCAGAAGAACCTGGTTATCTGTCCTGTCCCGCACGACGGCAGCTTCATGCAGGTCTTCTACGAGGGCTGGCGCATCGTCCAGGCGCTCTGCGAGACCAACTTCAAGGAGCCGAAGGAGGTCGACATCCCGAACCCCGCGCACCGCGAGGTCGCGCGCATCTACTCCGAGCGTCGCGACTACCCGGTGCTGGACGTGCTCGACGCCACCAAGAAGTTCGGCCAACCGCACCTGCTGGAGACGACCACCGGCACGGTCATCAGCACTCCGTTCCAGAGCGAGCTCCAGCCGGGGACCTCGACCATCATCAGCCCCTTCCCGCTGCGCCAGTAGCGCACCGGCAGCTCACCACGAGCAGGTGGCCTGAGAGCGAGGACGGGAGGCCGTGGCCTTCTGTGCCGGCGGGCGGTCGCGCGATCGTTAGGCGGAGAGACGGGCTGGCCCGCGGAACACCTGCTCGGTGTGCCAGCCGCGATGGCTGTCGGCGACGCTCGGATGCCCTGCCTGCGGCAACAGCAGCGCAGCGCCGGCCAGGGAGAGCACCTGCGCCCGGGCGGCGGTCGCCCGGCCGACGAATCCGGCCGCCCTTACGGCACTGGCGGAACGCTGTTGCCCGACGCCTGCATTGCATCCGCGATGGCCTCGATGACCGCTTGCGCCTCCATCAAGACGTCCTGCAACACGACCGGGAGCTCGCGATGCGCCTCCTTGCGCCCGCGGGTCATGGCCAGCTTGGGAACGCCTGTAACCCGCACGTCGATCAGCTCGGGGCTCATCGCGACGCGGGCGCCCTCTCGCAGGAACCCGTAGACGCCGGTTGCTTGCTCCATGTCGATGACGCCGTCGGGAAGCTCCACGCGGGCGTCGCCGAGCCCGTACACGACGATGTTCAGCTCTCGGTGCTTGTCCGCGTTCTGGAATGCGGACAGGACCGCGAGCGAGTTGTTCTCCGGGTGCGGATGCCGGTAAGGCTGCGCCGCTCGGACGACAGCGAGTGCGGGGGGCGTCATCTCTGCCGTCCAGCGGTTCCAGTCCTCAAGCGGCTTCTGGGTCCGCGGCGAGGCTGGTCCCTCGATGTCCTCGGTGATGATCGGGAACTGCGCCTGCCGCTTGCGAGGAGCAGGGACGTTCGCGACTGCGATGTGGTCCAGGGCAGAGCGAACGTTGAACAAGCACTCTCCGATGACGACCGGGATCATCTCGTCCATCGTCAGGTCGCAGTGCGCGGTGTACTCCCACTGGCCCCGACGCCGCTTGCTGGCCACGCGGATGTCACGCCGCTGATAGCCACTGGTGACGTTGAAGATCCGTTCGTCGAGCTCGCGGTAGTTCTGCCATGCGCGTCTGAGCTTGAGGTCCCACGACTCGGGCACGGGCGCAAGTGAAGCAGGGTCGTCGCTGCGGGCGGTTGAACTACGCGGAATACTCGGTTGGGCTGTGCCCGCCGGGCCTGCGCCGGGGGACGGCGGCGGCGTCCATCAGCCGTGGCAGGAGCCGCCGCCCGGTCCGCAGCTCCGCTCCGATCGCGTGCATCGTCCACCCCTGCCCGAGGTAGCGCTCGCGCAGGTACTCCGCCACTGAGGCGAAGCCGCACTGCTGCTCTGCGACTGCTGGCAGCGGAGAACGGGCTCACTCCCGGCCGCGGCGCGCAGCTGTGGCACAAGCAGGCGTCTCGTATGGACGTCCGTCCCGGCTTCACCCGGCTGGCGCCCAATGACTCAGGGGCGATTGACCTCCGTAAGGACCGCAAGAGCGGGAGATCCCTTCGGGACTACCTGACCGACCTGCTGACCGACGAGAGCGAGCCGGGCCGGCCCTTCGTGGACCTACTCCGCGCGCGCGAGGTCGGCGTCGAACTCCTGGACTCAACGCGCGATGGGGACCAGAGCATCGACACCATCACATTGCCGCACGCTTGGGTCGTACATCCCGGCGCCCGCCCCGATGCCCAGCTCGTCGACAACGCCCTCGCCTCCGCTGCCGCCCGCCGGGCGCTGCGCCAGCTCCTCGACGCCGTTCCTCCCGAGGACTGGCACATCGTGAGCACGGTGCGCTCCGACATCCAGTACTGCCTCAGCCGCCGGCCGGTTGGCGGCGACCTGCTGCGGGCGGTCTACCCGTAGTGCCGGACAGCGCGGCGATGTCTGTGTGCGGGCCCGACCAGGAAGTGCGGTCAAAGTGGTCGCGGCGCCGGTGGTCGCGCAGCACGGACCAAGCCGGGCCTACGACGTCGTCGACGCCGCCGAGGCCGTGGCCACCATGTCCGTCTGGGCGACGATCGCGGGGCTACTCCTCCAGCCGTTGGAGCTCGGCGGCCCGCTGGTCGCCGGCCGCCGCCAGCCCGTCGATGAGTCGTCGCCAGCGGGCGGTGTCGTCGGGGGTGCCGAGCCCGGCCTCGCGGAGTGCGCTGAGCCAGTCGGCCAGATACCAGCAGCGTTTGGCGAACGCGTCGTATCGGCCGTCGATCACCTGCTCGGCCC
>JAOPYH010000067.1 GCA_025964715.1 Streptosporangiaceae bacterium
TGACCACGCCACGGCTGGATCTGGACGGCCTCGTCGTCGGCCGACAGGCTGAGCTCGCTCGCCTTGCCCAGGATCTCGAGTCGGCCGGGCGCCGAGGCGGGGACTGTGTGCTCGTGAGCGGCTTGCCGGGGGTCGGCAAATCGACTCTGGTGCAGGTGTTCGGAATTGACGTGTCCAGTAGGGGCGGTGTCTTCGGCTACGGGAGGTATCTCGAGGGCGCGAGTTCGCCGTACTCCGCCCTCGGCGAGGCACTGGGTGGGCTGGTCCGAACGATGGGGTCCACTGGCTCAGGTGAACGGGACGCCTGGCGCGCGGATCTTCACCGTTCGATGTCCGCCCGAACGGCGGGCGCCCTCGCCGCCGTGGTGCCCGGCCTGGACGCGGTGTTCGGCGAACCTCGCCCAACCAGGGCTGATGAGGTGGCCGATGGACGCCACCGACTGTGGCGGGTCGCCGCTCGGATGGTGACCATCACGGCGTCCTATCGACCGGTGGTCCTGGCGATCGACGATCTGCAGTGGGCCGACCAGGACTCGTTGTTGCTGCTCTCCGAGCTGCTTTCGACCTCGATCCGCAATCTGCTGGTGGTCGGTGCGCACCGAGCCGGCGAGTTCGACCCGGCAATCGTTGCCGGGTCCACCGCAAACGTGGATCGGCTCGAGCTGCGGTCCCTGTCGGTCCAGCAGGTGGAGTCGTTGCTCGCCCAGGTCTGCGGGGGCAGTACCGGGCTGGGGGAGGTCGCGGTCGAGTTCTACCGGAGGACCGGCGGCAACCCACTCGAGATCCGTCAGCTGCTGCACCAGGCGCAGTACGCGGGCGCTTTGACGCAGGCCGGACACGGCGAGAGCGCAGTCTGGGACCTGCGCGCGCTCGCCTCCTCCGAGACCGGTCCGGCGCCTGCCGAGGTCGTCGGACAGGCAGTGGGGCGACTCTCCTCGGCTGACCGGGCTGTGCTGGGCGCGCTGGCGTGCGTCGGCGTCGAGTTCTCCCTGGCGGACGCCGGAGCCGCCGCCGGGAGATCAGCGGACGTCGTAGCGAAAGTGCTCTGGGATGCCCTCGATCTCCGCTTGCTCGACGTCGTCGACGCCGGCGGCCGCAAGATCGCCGCAATGATCGACCGACACGTCTGGTACCGCTTCAGCCATGATCGGGTCGCTGAGGCGGCGCGAGCGGCGATGTCCGAGGGCGCCAGGCTTGAGGTCCATCTGCGCATCGGGCGGCATTTTGTCGAGCAGGGCGACGGCCGACTGTTCGAGGCGGCCCGTCACCTGGGCATCGGCGGCCTCACGCTGCCGGAGGGCGGCGAACGCGCCAGTTTCGCCGAGGTCGCATACCGGGCGGCCGAGCTGGCTCGGCAACAGTCATCCTTTCCGCTGGCCCTCGCGTGCTGCCGTGCGGGTATCGCCCTGCTCGGTCCCAGTCGCTGGCTCGTTCATCCGGAACTCACCCGGACGACTCAGCTGGCCGCCGCGGAAGCTGCCCTGCTGGTGTCAGACTTCCCGCTGCTGGAGTCGTTGCTGGCGGAGGCAGAGCAGGAGCTGCGGGACTCGGCCGACCGAGCCCACCTGGCCTTCCTACGACTGAAGAGCCAGGTTGCCCGGCATCGGCTCCAAGATGCGCTGGCGACCGGTCTACATGCGCTCGACGAGCTGGGTCAGGTGATTCCGCCGACCCCCGGAAAGCCCCGGCTGTTGGCCGCCATCCTCCGAATGAGGCTGACGATGCGCGGGTGGAGCAATGAGCGACTGCTCGAGTTGCCACGCTGTGAGGACCGGCCAACGCACAAGGCACAGCTGATCCTGGAGGAGCTACGCAGCATCGCCTATCTCGCCCGGCCGGAGCTCTTCCCCCTCATCGTGGACAAACAGATCGAGCTGACCCTGACCCGGGGCCTTGCGCCGACCGCGCCGATCGCCATCTCCAGCTACGGGGTGTTGTTGGCCGTTCTCGGAGACTATGCCGGCAGCCAACGCTTCGGGGAGGTCGCTCTGGCACTCACCGAGCGCCCCGAGTTCCGGGATGCCCGCCCACAGACCCAGTTTCAGATCATCCATTTCATCCGGCACTGGCGACACCCCCTGCACCAGGGGCTGCCCGAGCTGCTCGAGTCGTTCCACACGGCCCTCGACGACGATGACGTGGAGTACGCCGGCTTTCTAGCCGCCGTCCTGATCTACCACTCGTTCTGGGCCGGTCGGCCGCTCGCGGAGATCGACGCGCTGGCGCAGACGATCATCCCGGAGATCCGTTCGCAACCGGTGCCGAGCATGTTGTGCCGATCCACGCACCAGTACTGCCTCAACCTCATGGGCCGCACCGACGATCCCTTCCTGCTTGCCGGTGAGAGTGGCTACGACGAGCGGGATGTGCTGCCGATCGCGCGCCGGGAGAACGACGTGGTGGCGCTGAGCGCGGCGGCGATCACCAAGTTCGGCCTGCACTTCTGGCAGGGTGACGTCGCCGGTGGGATCCGCCATGCGGACGAGCTCCGGCGGTATCTGGACGGCATGCGGGGCACATCCAACATGCAGCTCTACCACTTGGTGAATGCATTGAGTCGGATCGAGGTGGCCCCGGGCAAGCGCTCGACAGCCCGAGCGGTGAACCGGGCGAGGGCACTGCACCGAAAGTGGGCGGCCCTCGCGCCGGCGAACTACGCGGCGCCGTACGAGCTGATCAGCGGCGTCTGGGCGCGCGCCCGAGGGGATCTCGTCCGCGCGGAGCGCCATCTCGACCGGTCCATCGCCCTCGCGGAGGAGCACCAGCTTCCGTTGATCGGCGGCCTCGGGCATGAACAGGCCGGTGCTCTTTACGCCCAGACGGGAAGGCTGTCGCTGAGCCGGGTCATGGTGCGCGCGGCGCACGAGAAGTGGCTGGGTCTCGGGCTGGCTATCCGGGTCGAGCGGCTCGAAGCCGCGCACCCATGGTTGCGGACGCAGGATCTCGTCCGCCCCGGGGCGAGCTCAATCGATCCAGTTGCGATACACCGGCTCACCCAGACGCTGTTCGGCGCCGCGTCCTTGGAGGCGTTGGCCGAGGCGCTGCTGGGCACGGTGGCCCGGACGACCGGCGCGGCCCGCATAGTGCTGTTCACCAGCCAGGGCGAACGGCTGGTGCCCCGGGCCGTGCGTGAGGCGGGCAGCGTCCTGATGGTCGACGGTGAGGGGCCCGCGGTCCGTTATGACGCTGCGATCGTGCAGGCCGCCGCGCGCACCGGCAGCCTGATGCTCTCGGCTCCCGACGGCGGGTTCCACGAGTCCCTCGATGGCCGCCGTGCCCAGGCCCTGGTGGCGATCGCGGTACCGGTGCGGATGCGGGGGCAGACGGTCGGTGTGGTGTACGCCGAGCACGACCGGCCGGGGCAGGTCTATGGGCCCGAGCACGAGGATGCTCTCGTCGTTATGTGTGCCCAGGCCGGAGCCGCGCTGTGGAACCTGGAGCTGGAATCACGGCTGATGCGGGCGGGTGAGGAGCGGCGTTCTCTCGTGGATGCCCAGTCGCGTTTCATCCCGCGAGAGATCTTGGGCATCCTTGACATCGCCGACATCAGTCGGGTCCAGCGGGGTCATCGGGTGGAGCGTCGGATGACCGTTCTCATCGCCGACATTCGTGGCTACACCGCGCTGCTCGAGGGCATGAGCGTGACCGAGGCCAGCGAGCTGGCGATGGGTTTCCTCGGAGCGGTCGAGCTGCCGATCATCACCTGCAACGGGCTGCTGCAGGACGTACGGGGCGACGAGATCCTCGCGGTGTTCGATGGGGAGCCGGACGACGCCGTGCGAGCCGGGCTGGCGATGCTCCGGTCGCTGCGAGAGCACAATCGGGAGCGGGTTGCGCGGGGCTCCAGTGAGCTGCGGATCGGGATCGGGGTGAATACCGGCGAAGTGGGATTGGGGTTGGTCGGCGGGGTGAACCGGTTGGCCCTCACGGTCATCGGCGATGCGGTGAACCTGGCGTCGCGGGTGGAGAGCGCCACCAAGCGCTATGGTTCCAATCTGTTGATCAGCGAACGGACCTATGCCGACCTGATCGACCGTGCCCAGTTCGACATCCGGCGGATGGAACGCGTATTGGTGGTGAACCGCAGCCAGCCGGTCACGATCTACGAAGTGTTCGACGAGGATCCCGAGCCGCTGCGCGAGGCGAAGCGTGGTGCCCAAGCGGCCTTCGATGAGGCGTTCGCGCTGTTCGATGCCGGCGACGCCGAACGCGCCCGTGCCGCCTTCGAACGTTGCCGCATGTCCGTGCCGGACGACCAGGTGGCAGCCCTGCACATCGCCCACTGCATCGGGATGGCGCCCGATGCCGGGGCGCCCGGCCCGGTCGCGCTGTCGGACAAGTAACTAGCGCGGGAGCGCGGGCCGCCGGTGGTCGACCCGACCTCGCACGCCTGTCCCGCACCGAGGTCCCCGAGAGCTCACCGGCTTTGCCAAGCGTTGTGGGGCCTTAGGGACTCGTCTTGATAAGCATGAGGCCTCCTGGCGCCGGGTCGGGCGCCGGGCTGCTCCGGCCGCTGACCGAGGGCGTACCCGGTGGTCGACGGTGCCGCAGCGAGGCTCGCCGCGGCCTGATAGAGCGATGACGCCGCCGGAGCGGTGAACGCGTCCGCCGCCGATGCGCCGTC
>JAOPYH010000075.1 GCA_025964715.1 Streptosporangiaceae bacterium
GTAGTCCCGGGACAGCTCGTTGGCCTCCCGTTCCAGCGCCGCCTCCCACTCCTGCTCGGTGATGACGCCCTTGCGCAGCAGCAGCCCGATGATGGCGCTGCCCTCGACGCGCAGCAGGATGGTCAGCCCCCGGTGGTCGCGTACAGCGTCGCTCTCGGGGTCGCCCTTGGGTCGCGTGCCGAGCTGCCAGCCGGCGAACAGGCCGCGCCACTTGGCCACCCGGTTCAGCGCTTCCAGCGCGCTCACTTCGCCGCCTCCCGCCATGCCTGCCGCTGCGCCCCCGTGGGCCGGGCCAGCTGCACCCGGAGCACGCCGCACGCGGCGAGGACGGCGGCCAGGCCCGCGAGGCCGAGGGCGGAGGCGAGCACCTCCCACGCGGGGATCACAGCGGGTCCTCATCGTCGCTGTCGGCCTCGTCGCCCCAAGGGTCCTCGCGGGGCTTGGGCGGTTCCAGCTCGTACCGCTGGACGGGCGCAGGCTGGCTGCGGCGGCCGATCGTGACCGCGATGTCCTGGGTGGTCGGGGTGATGCAGTAGACGGCCTGCGGGCTGTAGAACTGCGTCACGCCGCCCTCGAAGCCGCCCTTGAGTGCAACGGCCGGGCCGTCGTCCTCGTCGTCTTCCGGGTGCGGCGGGCCCGCGATGTCGAGCCTTAGGAACGACTGGCCGGCGATCTCGTGCTCGGTGACGAACCCCGCCAGGCGGCGGTGGCCCATCAGCTCGACGATCGCCCAGCCCTCGAATGGGTCTGCCATCACTTATCCTTTCCGTGCTGGGGATGTGGGGCCAGGTGCCCGCACGGCGGCCGGGGAAGGTGACGCCGTGCGGGCACTGCCGTGTCAGGACGGCTTGACGACGTCGTAAGCGCAGAGCCAGTCCTCGCTGCCGCCGGGATCGATGACCTTGTACATCTGGTGCGGCTCCGGCCTGGCTGAGTCGGTCTCGCAGCCGCTGGTGTCCAGCACCTTCATGCGCATGCCGGGCATCAGCTCGTGCTCGATGGTGTCGCCGGTCGTGGCGACGGCTGGGTGGTCCATTGGTTGCCTCTCGTGCCGTGGCCAGCACGGTGCTGGACGCAGGTACCGGGCCGCCCGCCCGAGCGGGCGAAGCGGGCGGCCCGGCGACTATGGGGCGTCCCCGGTGCTGTCGCACTGGTGGACCGCGTACCGCTTCTCCGGCGGGACCGGCTGTTCCTGCTGCTGGAGCCGCCGCGCCGTCCATGCGCCGGTCGCGAGGTGCCGGGCGGCGACGGTGCCGTACGGGTCGGGGTAGTAGTCCAGCGGCGGGCCCGAGACGGGGACGATGAGCCGGACGCCGCAGGTCTTGCAGGCGCGGAAGTCCGTGGCGATGGTCATGGCTGGTCAGCCCTGTCGGCAGCCTGCGTGCGGTCGATCCACTGCGTTGCCGTCTCCTTGCCATCCCACTGGTCCTCGGGGGCTTCGTCGGAAACATCGGGCAGTGAGTTGAGGATCCACTGCATCGCGGCCTCAGGGCCGTTCTGGATCATCTCGATGCGGGCGGCTTCCATTGACTGCGCCATCCGGGTGACGATCTTGCCGAGCGTCCGGGCGGCGGACTGGGTGCGGGAAAGTTCAGCGTTGCTGCCCCCGCATTCCTCGAGCACGGCGGTGGCGATGGCTTCCCACCGGGCCCGCACAGGTGGCCGCAGCTGGTCCCACGGGGTCACCCGGCCGCCGCGGGACACCTGCCCGTACTTCTCGTAGGCGGCCTGGCCGAGGGTGCGGTCGGCGTCAGGCATCGCTGGCCCCTGGCGGCGGCGGGATCGCGGCGGCCATCTCGGCGTCGGTGGCACAGTCGAAGCACCGCCTGTCCGGGCCGTGGGGCGGCTGGCAGCCGGTCACCTCCTCCGCCATCCGCGCCTTCTGCTGTCCGGCCTGCCACACGGCGCTGACGAACAGCTGGGCGAACTCCTCGGCCTGGGCGGCGTTGAAGCGGGCACCGGCGATACGCGAGAGACCGCCCTTGAGCGTGACCGCGTCGTAATCCACGCCGAGCGTGACGTAGACGCCATCCATGTCCACGACGTGGCCGACCTCGCGGACGTAGGGGTCAGCCATCGGACCCGCCCTCCGGTGTCCCGGCGTACAGCCGCTCGATGACCCCGGCGCGGTCCTTGCACTGCTCCAGCAGCGTGCGGACCTGAGCGGCCTGCTCCTGGGTCAGGTCCGACGTGGTGGCCAGCTCTTCCAGCCCGGCTGCCCGGGCGGTGAACGCGAGCCTCTCGGCCCTGGAGTCCGGGTCGCGGTCGTCGTAGCCGAGGCGCTTCCAGTGGGACTGGATGATGCCGACCTGCCCGGTGCTCGCCTTCGCGGGTGGGCGGGCGTCAGGCTCGTCCTGGGCCTCCCCCGCAGGGTCCGCCGGGGGGGTTGGCGGAGCGGCCGCATCGGGGGTGTGCGGCTCCCCTGCGGGGGAGGCGTCTGTGGGGTCGCGCACGATCTCAGCGCGTACCTGCGGCCTGGTGCGGCCCCGGATGTCAGCCGCGGTGACCCGGCCGCCGTTCTGGCCAGCGGGCGCGTCGTCAGCGGGCGGCATCGCGTCATCGAGGATCACGCCGGCGAAGTCCTGCGGGAACGCTTTGCGGTACACGTCGGCTTCCGTGCACTTCTCCAGCATGTGCGCGGGCTTGCTGGCCCACTGGGCGACGGGCCGGCCGTCCTTGAGCTGCACGTACTCGGCGAACTGGAGGACGGAGGTGTAGGGCGTCTCGCCGCTGGCGTCCCTGACGGTGTAGGTGATCTCGCACGCGGCGGGCGGCTCGCGCCGCACCCAGACCTTGAACTCGTTCCCTTCGTGGTCGTACCAGACCGCACGGCCGAGGGTGCCGCGGACACCGGCCAGCCGCTCGGCGCGGGCGCGGTTCACCCGGAAGCCGTCGATGCCGGTCTGGATCGTGTACTTGGTACGCCAGCTGCCGTCACGCTGCTTCTCCGGGCGGCCGATCATGTAGATCTGGCGGCTGAACGGGTCGAGGCCGGTCCGCTGGCACTGGTGCAGGAAGACGGCCCGGTCAGCGTTGCTGGCGTCCTTGAGGCCGAGCTGGTCGAGCGCGGCCATCTGGTACTCGTCCCACATGACCTGGCCGGGGCGGATGGCCAGGGCCGCGTCGGTATGGGCGGGGGCGGCAGGGCGGCGTATGTCGAGGGCGGTCATCAGAAGTCTTCTCCCTTGTCTGCCCAGGCGGGCAGCATGATCGGGGCGGGTTCGGTGTCGGTGTAGCCGGGCCAGTCGCCGTTCCTGATGCACGCCCGGTAGATGTCGATGGCGCGCTCGTTGCGGGCCCGGCCGATCCGGACCGCCTCGGGCTCCCACTCGACGACCGAGACCAGGTAGGGCGGCTGCTTCTCCTGCACGGCAAAGATGAAGCTCGGCAGCACGCCGAACAGGGCGGCGACGCCGTCGCTGTACCAGGCGTGCTGCTGGTGGTAGCCGTAGTCGGCGGCGGCCTTGCGGAACTTCTCAGGGTCGGCCGAGTCAGCTGTCTTGTAGTCGGGGATGATCGGCCGGCCGGAAGTCATCTCCGGCAGCCAGTCCAGCCGGGCCCGCAGCGGGATGCCGGTCCGCTCGTGCTCCCAGAACAGGGATTGCTCAGGCTTCCCGTCGTACGGATCGAACAGGTACCCGGCGATCGGGTGGGCCCTGATGGCCTCGGCCATGGCCCTGACGCGGGCCAGTTCCTTCGTCAGCAGCGGGATCTTCCCGGCTTCCCGGGCGGCGTCCCGCTGCTCCTGTGCGGCCTTCTTCTTCCAGTCGTCGAACTCGCACTCGACGATCTCCGGGCCGGTGCCGAGCACCATGTTGTGAGCGCCGGAGCCGAAGTCCCAGTCGGCCTTGTACTCGGCGTGGTCCTGCCGGTAGAAGAACCGGGCCGGGCAGGACGGCGGCAGCAGCAGCTTCGCGCCTGAGCAGGACAGGGCGTACGACGCCCCGAAGTAGTCGGCCTCCGGGATGTCATAGACCCCGGGCCCGTACGGCTCGCTCACCGTGGCATCTCCGCTCCGTGGTCGGTGTAGGCCAGGTCCGCCCGGGACAGCCGCGGGCACAGCTCATGCCCGCAGGCGACGCCGCAGGTGCAGGGGCCTTTCGGCCCGGGTTTGCACCAGTGGCAGGTGACGGCGTCGGCGAGCGCGCCGAGCCCGGCCTCGGTGGGCAGGTAGGGGACGGTCCGGCCTGCCTGCCAGCAGTGGAAGCGGTAGACGGCCCAGATGAGGAGGAGGCCGAGGCCGCCCCAGGCGACGAGGCCGAACAGGACCCAGGTGGGCCACCAGGAGGCCACGGTGAGGGCGACGTGCTTCACGACGCGATCGCCTCCTCGTCGTCCTCGGGCGTCCCGTGCAGCGCCTTACGCCACCGCTGGATGGTGCGGGCGCTGACGTCCAGCTCCCGGGCGGCCTCGCTGGCGGACAGCGTGGTGATCAGCCGGGCATGGTCGCGGGCGCTCTCGGCCTGCCGGTCCGGCCGCGTGCTGCGGCCGAGGCGCTGGCTGTAGCTGAGCCCGCCCCACACGCCGTGCTGCTCACCGTGGGCGAGTGCGTCAGCGAGGCATTCGGCTTGCACTGGGCAGCGCTGGCAGATGCGCTTGGCGGGGCGCGGTGACTCGCCTTCCTTCGGGAACCACAGCTCGGGGTCGACCTGCGCGCAGAGCGCGTGGTCTTGCCAGCCCATCACTGCACCCCCTCGACGTACGCGGGCCATGTGCCGGTGGGGAACTCCCAGTCGGGCCGGGCGAGGTGGCCGAGCCCGGGGACGTCCTCGTCGGGCAGGACAGCGGCGGGCGGCATGTTGAACCCGTCGGTGACCGTGCCGCCGTGCTCGTGGTGCAGGACGCCGTGCAGCGCCGCCAGCGTCGCCTGGGCCAGCGCCTGGGGGGGGATCGCGTGGGCTTCGATGCGGACGAGGTAGGCGTTGTCGCGGGCTTCCTCGACGGCGCGGCGCTGCCGGAAGGTGCGGAGGCTGGCGAGGATGCGGCGGTGCAGGGGCGGGCGGCGGTGACGGCCACGGGGGGCGAGGGCCGGGAGGGCGGTCATCGCTGCACCACCACGTCACCGAGACGGCCGAGCACGGCGCAGCGCGGGCACGGGTCCCAGTCCTCGATGGTCTCGGGAGTGCAGGTGCAGGGCTGCTCGGCGATGAAGGTCGCCGCGCCCTCGATGGCGTCGGAGAGGTTGGAGACCTCGGACTCATCGAGATCGGACGGGTTCAGTACCTCGATGACCTTGTCGGCCAGCAGGCGGTAGTCACAGCGGACATCGCCTTCCGGCTCGCAGGCGCACCAGTCGGTGGCCGGGTCGTGAATGACGTCGTTCACCGGAGCCTCCCCCCGCGCCGTGCCACCCTCAGCACCGGCACCGCAGGCACCCGCCTGCGCCGCTGCGGTGCCGCCAGGTCCCGGAGCTGCTCCGGCGTGGCGAGATGCTTCGGCTTCCACGGGACGGCCGGGGCGATCTCGGCCGGGGCCGGGAGGTGCATGGGGTCAGGCATGGTCGTCATTGCCCTTCAGCAGCGCCTCGACGTCGGCGCGGAAGTAGCGGCGGTGGCCCAGGCCGGCGGGCGGTGCGAGGCGGGCGGCGGCGTCGTGGTCGATGCCGCAGATGATGCAGTCGGGGCGGCCGCCCTGGTGCTCGGCGAGGTGCGGCAGGTGCGGGAACGGGGCGGCGGAACTCTCCAGATGGGCTGCTGCGTCCGGGCAGTTCGGTGGCGGGGAGAACTCGAACCTGACGCCGCAGATGTGCAGCTCGAGCCGCCACGGCCTGCTGAGCGGCGGCACATCCTCAGGCTCTGCGCCCTCGGCCACCTCGGCCGCGCTCCCGGCGTCGAACCGGCCATGCTTCGTGCGGCCGTACGGGTAGCGCGGCCTGACCGGGATGATCCGCGGGCCGCGCACCGGCCCGTGCGGGTTCGCCGGGGACGCCTCAGCGGCAGCGAGGTCGCCGTCTGGGGTGGTGGCGTCCATCAGCAGGCCCAGCGCCATGGCCAGCGAGCCGACATGGAAGTACGGGCTGCCCGTGGTCGGGCCGTCTTCGCTGAGCGGCCCCGACTCGGCCAGGTCCGACAGGGCCTGCTCCGCGACCACGCGGGCCGCGGACACGCTGATCCGGAACGTCATCACGCGTCACCCTCTCCGGCGTGCGCCGCCTCGGGCTGGCCGCACACCATGCAGGCGTCGCGGGCGGGGCGGTCCGGGGCGACCTGGCCGGGCCGGGTGAACGCGTGGTCGGCCGTCGCGAGGGCGGCTTCCTGGATGTCCGCCGCGTCGGTGAACGCCTTGGCGATGCGCCGGGCGTGCGCCGGGTCGTCGAGCGTGATGTACAGGGCGCCGAGGTCCACGCTGACGAACGGCTGGCCGCGCTTGGCGGCCGACCTGTTCAGTTTGGCTTCGGGCTGGTCGGTGACCGTCACCCGGTGGCTCAGGTCGACGTAGGTGGCCATGTGCGTGTGCTCCCTTACTCTGATGGTGGTCCGGCAGGTGCTCCCGGCCGGACCGGGCACCCTCCGCGTGTGGCTGGCCAGCGCGCAGCGGGGGGTGCCTTACTTATGGGGCGGCGGCCAGCGCGATTGCGCGGTCGGCCGGTGTCAGGTCGGCCCACTCTTCGGGACCGGCCCATTCGCGGAAGCGCAGCCAGTAGCCCTCGTCCAGCGCGGGCTCTGGCTTTGGCCGGCGGGGACTTCTGGCCGGGCGGTACGGCAGGCTGCGCCGGGTGTTCTCGCCGCCTGTGACTGGCTCCAGGTGCTCGACCCAGGCGCAGAGCTTGTGCCTGCACCCGCGGTCGTAGACGTGGTCGATCGTCAGGCCGTCCGGGATCGGGCCGCGTTCCAGTTCCCAGGCCACGCGGTGGACGAGCTTCCGCTCACCGTTGACGCTGATCACGCCGTAGCCCTTGCTGTTGGTGCAGCCGGTCCACAGACGGCAGCCGGTCGGCTCGTCCAGCTCGAGCCGGGCGTACAGCCGCTCGGCCAGGGTGCCCCTCATGCGGCACCCCGCCTAGCGGCGACGCCCGCCGCCGACAGCCGGGCGTAGTGCGCCCGGCGGGCCGACTCGGCGGCCTCGGCAACCTGCCGCTCACTGGCGCCGGGACCGAGCCGCTCGCGGGCCTCCCGCTCAAAGCGGGCGAACAGCCCCGCCCGGGCGGCAGCGGTCCGCGAGGTGCGGTCCGCGGTCCGCGCCCACGACTCGTGAGCGGCGATCCGCGCGGCGTTCGTGCTGGTCATGACGCCAGCTCGGAAGCGGGCACCGTGATGTCATCCAGCGACACCTTGAGAGCCTCGGCCAGGTCGTGCACCGTCATGGTGCCCATGCCGGGGGTCTCGGCGCCGGACTCGATGCGCGAGAGGTAGGAGCCGGAGACGCCGATCTGCTCAGCAAGGTCAGCCTGGAGGATGCCGAGGCGCTCGCGGCGCTCGCGAATCGCCGGGCCGTTCGTGACTCTGGTTCGTGCCATGCACGTAAGTTAGCGAAAGTGAAGTACCTGCGCAAGTAGCTGAACGAAGTTCAACGAAGTAAGAAGTAACTTACCTGCTCGGAGGTTACGTAAGCCTGACTTGACTTTCGTGATCTTTCGTTCACGATGTACCCATGGCCACCGAGCTCGGGACCACAATCAAGCGTGCCCGCGAACGCAAGCGCTGGACGCAGCAGCAGCTAGCTGACGCCGTTGGCGTCTCCCAGAAGACGATCGACAACTGGGAGAACAGCCGCACCGCACCCCGTAGCAGCCTCGGTGCAATCGAGCAGGCACTTAACGTAAACCTAACTGGCGGGCAAAGCGTCGTTACATTTACGACACCGGACGAAGCTCTCATCTGGAGCCTCGACCGATTCACTGAGGACGAACGCCACGCCCTAATCCGGGCCCTCCGCGAGACCCGCGGGGACTAAGACGCGGCAATCGCCCCCTGGCAGCAGGAGGGGAACCCCTTGGCCGACGACGCCACAAGCCAGTCACTCAACGAACGCGTTGAGGCACTCGAAGCCAGCAACGTGCTGATCCTGGACAGGATGGCCGCGCTGGCCGAGCGACTGGAACAGGCCACCCAGGTTGAGGCCATCATCAGGCGGGCCCGGGACGGGGAGTTATCTGCCATAGCAAGCTAAGGCAGACGACACCGCCAGATGAACGCTCGCCGCCCGGAAGCCCGGACCCCGCTTCCCGGCTGGCGGGCCATTTTCATATCCGGTCCCCCGGCGCCAGCCGGGCGTGCGCCGTGCGGGCCCGGTCGCCGGCCAGTTCCCCCGCGTACATGTCCATCATCGCCCGCGTCTTCCATCCGGCGATGCTCATGCCGTCCAGCTCACTGCCGCCAGAGGCCAGCCAGTCATGGGCGAACGTCCGCCTGAACGCGTGCGGCGTCAGCTTCCCGGCGCCGATCATCTTGCCCCGGCGCTCCAGCATGTCCTGGATTCCTGCGGCGCCGAAGTGCCCCGGGTCCCGGCCGGCCATTCCCAGCCACAGCCACGGGCTGGAGGCGTGCCTGTGGCGGGCCCGGATCCTGACGTAGCGGTCCAGCGCTGCGGCCGCCTTCCGGCCGACGGGCACCAGGTGCTCATCGCCGCCCTTCAGTACGACGCGGATCGTCTTCGCGGACAGGGACACCCCGGCCGCGGTCGCGTTGCCCAGGCCGGAAACGCGGACGCCTGTGTCGATGAACACGCGGATGATGGCCATGTCCCGGCGCGCCTCGAACGTCTGTCCCTCGCACGTCTTCAGCAGCGCGGCCAGCTGGCCGGTGGTCAGGACGCCCTTGACCTTCTTTGTCACCTTCGGCTCGTCTACGCGCTCCATCGGGTTGGGCGCCTGGCGCTCGTCCTCGCGGGCGAGCCATTTGAACAGCACCCGCAGGTTCCGGTAGTGCTGGTGCGAGCTGACGGCCGAGGTGCGCGCGGTCTCCGCGGCGAGGAAAGCCCGGATGTGCGCGGCCTCGACACCCTCGGTGTCGTCGGGGAGCGCCTGGCCAGCCAGCCATGCCGTGAACTGGGTGCCGGTGCGGATGTAGACCTCGATGGTCTTGGGGGATAGCTCCCGCTCGGTTAGGCTGAGCTGCCATGAGGGCAGCAGGTCGGCGATCCGGGCATGGCCTCCGGGCACGGCTTTCCCTCCAAGCATGTGGTCTTATACCGCTGTGCGATTGTGCCACAATGTGGGCCGCACGGCATCACCGCAGGTCAGCGTAACATCTCAAGGGGCTATAGCTCAGCTGGAAGAGCACCTGCTTTGCAAGCATTCCGGTGTGACCTCTGTGCGCGGATCTTTCTGACCTGCTCAGCGTTAGCGCAGCTCCGACCGTTGTGCGAGTAATCAAACGGTCTCGCTATGTGAGATGGTGTCAACCTGCCGGGCATGCCCCGCGTCCTACCTTCACCCCCGCGCTACTCCGAGAGGTCCCGATATGCACGACCCGCAGCCCCACCCCGCACCGCAGCCCGCCCCGCCGCCGTACGTCTACACGGCCAGCCCGCCGTACAACGGCTTCGCCATCGCCTCGTTCGTGCTCGGGCTGGTGTGGGGATTCTGGGCGGGGTCGGTCCTGGCCGTGATCTTCGGCCACCTCGCGCTGAATGACATCAACCGCACGCACAAGAACGGCCGCGGCCTGGCCGTCGCCGGGCTCGTGCTCGGCTACATCGGGGTGGGGACGCTGGCCCTGGTGATCCTGCTCGCAATTATCGGTGCGGCGGGTGGCGGGCAGTAGGCTGTCGGCATCACGTTGGGAAGCGTGTCCAGGGGCGCCCTGCCCGACCAGGTGGGGCGCCTCCCGCTTACCCGGGGCTCACGAAGGTCCCTCTGCCGGGCACGGTGTACACAAGGCCCTCATCGATGAGGAGCTTGATCGCGCGGCGGACCGTGTTGATGGACAGTCCGGTCTCCTCGGTCAGGTCCATGATCGACGGGAGAACGTGGCGGATCTCGCCTGCCTTGATCCGTGAGCGCAAACGCCCAGCTAGCTGGACGTACGGGTGGTCCGGTGACTCCGGATTGATCTTCACCGGTTGCAAGGTAACTGATCAAGGTACGGCTAGGCTACGCAGGGATCACCTTGCCATAGCTTGCTATATGCGTACGCTTACGCCATGGACCCTTCCCAGACGTCCCCGGCTGTAAGCGATGAGCCGACCCTCGATGACCTCGCGCGCCAGCATCCCCGGTGGGAGTTCTTCACCGGCACCAACTTCCGGCCTTACGGGCGGCTGAAGCTGTCGTCCCCGCCGGTCGTCCTGATGGGCGAGGACACCATGGACCTCCGCGACCAGATCAACGGCTACCTGGGCAGGCAGCCGTGAGCCCCCGCCGGCGGGAAGCCGTCCGCTGGGTGATCACTCTCACGGCCGCAGCGATCGTCCTGTACTGGGTGATGATCCGCATGGGCGCATCCGAGTAAACCCAAGCGGCCCGGGCGGCGCGACGAACGCCGTTACCCCGGGCCTGGCCCCCCAAGGAGGGGTTGTGAAAGACAGTACAGACAGACCCACCAGCACCGGTAGACCCGCCAGCAAGAGCGGCGCTACCGCCA
>JAOPYH010000085.1 GCA_025964715.1 Streptosporangiaceae bacterium
TGCACAGCGGCCGGTACAAGACGAGTGAGTTGCGAATCTTCACGCCCGGGGAGTCGCCAGGACCCTCGTCGATGCCTCGTCATGTGATGTGGGAGCCGTCCGGGTCGCCGAGCATGACCCGGATGGGTACTCCGGCATGGGCTTTTACGGCGAGGGTGTTGAGCAGGCCAGAGTCTTCGGCGAGGAACGGGCTCGCCTAGGTGAGGATCCCTATCCCACGCTGGGCACCCTTCAATACGATGCCTCGCCGGTCGCGAGGACTGGCCGGGCGTCGGCGTTGGTGCACGCGCTCCTGAGGGTAGGACGTCAGGATTCGTCGGGTCGGGAGGTCTGTTCAATGGCCCGCTGGATCAGCCTCACCTGTTCGTTGTCGTCCTCGTGTCTGCAATGTTCCTGATAGGCCTCGCGTAGCCCGGTGGCTTCGGGCAGGCCCCGCGCCTCGACGGTGATTATCACCTCGGCCGCTCTCCAGTAGTTGGAGGGGACCAGGACGCCGCTGGTCACGGCCGCGTGGGTCAGGTGTGCGGCTTCGCCGGGTTGATCGGCGGCCAGGAGCGCCAGTGACAGGTCAAGGCGTGCGGACGCGGCTCTGCGTGGCCGGGGTGGGCCGTCGGCCGCAGCTTCCAGGCGGGCGAGTACTCGCCGGGCGTACGGCTCGGCCGCGGGGTCTCCGAGCCATGCCAGGGTTGTGGCGGCGTAGGCGTCGGCTTTGGCGGGGTCGTAGCGGTAGTGGTGCTCGGGCCGGTCTGGCGTCGGCAGCGGCGCGATCAGCCGTGCGACGCGCTCCAGTGCGCCGTGGGTCTCCGGGCCGGCTCCGAGCCGGGCCCATGCACGACCTTCCTGCGCGGTCGCCTGGATGTAGGCGGAGCTGTCCCGTGGCGCGATCGCCTGTGCTCCCTGCGACAAGGTGACCGCGCGCCGGTAGTCGCCGTCGGTCACCGCCTGCCACGCCTCCGTCTCCAGGCACCATGCCGCGATCTCGGGATGCTCGGCTTGCTCGGCCAGCTGGGCGGCTGTCCGAAGCCGTGCTGTGGCGGCGGGCCGCTGATGGAGATCGGTATGACAGGTCGCCGCGAGCAGTGACAGCCAGCCGCCGACTGTCAGCAGCCGGCGATGTTGCAGGAGTGTCTTTTTGGCGTCGAGCAACTGGGCGACGTAGGACAGGTGCCGGCGGACCCGGCGAAGCAGCTCGGCCGGCGGCGTACCGGGATAGGCGACCGCGAGGTCATCGAGGACCAGCTCGAGCTGCTGGAGGGTCTCCGCACCGACATCACTGGCGGCGGCGCGGCGGGAGAGCTCCAATGCCTCGACCTGATCATCGACGTATGCGTCCTGGCGGGTCTTGTCGCTGAGGTCGTAACCGAACAACTCGGCCTCCCCCATGCCGAAAACCGTGGCGTAGGCGGCCTGCCAGTCTCGCGGGAAGTGCTTGCCGTTTTCCCAGTCGCGGATCTGCCGGGTGAGCGAGTCGATGGGCAAATGATCTGCCTGGACGGCATGGCGTAGGCGGCGGGCCATCTCCGCCTTGCTCCACCCGCGCGCCTCTCGTTCGGACTGGAGCCGTACCGCCCACGACGGGCGTTTTCGTTCGGTCATCGCGCCCACCATTCGCTTGGACCGGACACCCGGAGAAACAAAGTCTCCGGGCCCTTCTCAGCCATTCTCCGCTGCCCCGGGGATATGCGCAGGGTGTCGACTTGGCGTGACCGAACATACCCCCGGAACAAGGAGTCGGTCACGGTGCACGCACGACGACCTTGGGAACCGCCACGGCTCTACTCGTGGACGGTCTTAGCCCGCGAGAAGGGCTCTCCCGTCCTGGGCGCCCTGGGCGTCACCGACGACCGCAACCGGGCGCTGACGTGTGTCGATGACGCGCTCCGCAGTTCGCCGGCCGGTGCCCGGGGCCTGGTCCACAAGGTGATGTTGAGCTTCTCCCGCCCTGGC
Source organism: Streptosporangiaceae bacterium (assembly GCA_025964715.1). Classification (GTDB taxonomy): domain Bacteria; phylum Actinomycetota; class Actinomycetes; order Streptosporangiales; family Streptosporangiaceae; genus Actinomadura_C. Next base: position 1,948 of record JAOPYH010000085.1, read on the forward strand.
TACGTGTACGAGGGTCTTGTGGCTCGCGCCCGGTTCGACCCCGGCAGCGGCGCGGTCGTATGGGAAGTGCTTCAGGAGCCGGCCACCTGGGGGCAGCAGCTCCACGCCCGGGTCACCGATCTCCCTGAGGTCATCGGTGATGCGATCCCTACGGAGGCCATCGCCGCCGGCCTCGCCGACCTCGAAGCAGAGCAGGGTCGGCCGTAGTGGGCGTGATGGGGCATCTAGATGTGGGTCGCTGAAAAGGCGCGGCGGCGGGCCCACCCGAACGTCTCGGGCTGGGGAAGGCCCGGACGAGGTCGTACGGCCCGGCTCCTCGCCGGAGCACACCCCCTCGGCCGTACGGGGAACCTGTCATCTCCGACCAGTCGCTGGCGTTGCATTTGCTGAGACGCCGCTTCCCTGGCACACCGGTGTGGTTCGGCAGCTTCACCCGCGACTGGTGGGTCCTGTTCGGCGACCGGCTCATCGAGGCCGCCGGTACGCGGTTGAGCTTCGAGCCTTTCCACGGCTCGCACGCCGGCGGTCCCTCACTCCGGAGCGCTGTGCACCAGATCTGGATACGGCTGGTCACAGCCCCGCTACAGAGGTTCAATCACGGAAGAGTCCCCGAGGAGGAACCCATGGGTAAGCACGACAAGACCAGCGGCGACGGCCAGGAGAAGGGCAGGCCGATCCCCCCACCGCAGAAGGACGGCGACAACAAGGGCGGCGGCGGGAAGCGCGGCAAATGACCACCACCGACTTGGCCGGGCGGGTCACCGCCCTCGCCGGCGCTCTGACCACGGCCGGGGACCTGACCGATGAGCGGTGGAGGGAAGCTCTTCACGCGGTCCCCAGGCATCTGTTCGTCCCGGATGTCGCGTGGGCGGCGCCCTACGAGGGTGACGGCTACCGGATCAACCGCAACAGCGACCCCGACGCATGGCTGGCTGCGGCCTACGCCGACCATCCGGTCATCATCCAGGTCAACGACGGCGCCGTCGATGTCAGTACGGGCGCCGGCGCGTACACCTCGTCGCTGTCGGCCCCCGGCGTCGTCCTCCCGTTCCTGGAGCTGCTGAACCCCTACGGCGGCGACCGGGTTCTGGAGATCGGCACCGGCTCCGGGTGGACCGCTGGTCTGCTGTCCCATCGGGTGGGCGCCGACAACGTCAGCTCGATCGAGGTCGACCCGGCCTTGTCGATGCGCGCCGCGACCAGCCTGAAGGAGGCTGGACACACACCGCGGCTGATCGTCGGGGACGGTGCCGAGGGCTGGCGGGACGGCGCCCCGTACGACCGGGTCCACGTCACCTGCGGGGTGACCACGGTCCCGTACGCCTGGGTGGAGCAGACTCGGCCGGGTGGGATCATCGTCCTGCCGTGGATGCCCGAGTACGCAGGAGGGCACAAGCTGGCGCTGAGCGTCCTCGACGATGGGACCGCGGTCGGCCGGTTCCACGGTGGCTGCGATTACATGATGATCCGCTCGCAACGGTCCGCCGGCGTCGGCGCGGGCGGCGACGGCCGGGAGTCTGAGACGTCGCTGGATCCCCGCCGGGTCGTGTGGTCGGCGTGGGATGCGGACGTCGCGATCGCCGGGATGCTCCCTGACGTGGCGGGAGTACATGAGGAAGGCGAGGGCGGCGAATTTCGGCTGTCGTTGCGGACTGTCGACTCCGACGCGGTCGTGACCTACGTGCCCGGCCGTGAGCGCTCCGTGGTGCGGCAGCGCGGCCCGCGGAACCTGTGGCGGGAGGTCGAGGACGCGTTCTTCACCTGGGTGCGGTGGGGTGAACCCGCGCGGGATCGGTTCGGGTTGACGGTCACCCCGGAGGGCCAGCACGTGTGGCTGGAGGATCCCTCTCGGGTGATCCAGCTCAGCCCCTGACCCCGGACACAACGAAGAAGGCCCCGATGCGATCGAAGCTCTCGCGGTAGCTGGTGACCATGTCCCGCCGGCGCCGCTGCGCAGGTACAGGACAGGCGTAGCGGGGGATGTCGATACTCAAGATCGAAAAAGGGGCTCGGATGAGTTCCGAGGCCCTCTCCCACCTGCGTCGGGGTGGCGGTGTGCTCGCTCAGGACATAGGAAACGGAACGTCGCCGAACTGGTCGACGTCCCGGAAGGGCGACCCGGCCCGCCGAGCAAGGGCATGCCGCTGGAACAGGCGCAAGCGGTCATGGAGGCGAGCAAGAAGACGCGGCTACACGCCTACTTCGTACTCTCACTCCTGACCGGAGTCCGGACTGAAGAAGCGCGCGCCCTGACATGGGATCGAGTGCACTTGGACAAGGAAGGGGACCTGCCGCCGCACGTCGAGGTATGCGATCCGTGCGTAAGGGCGGGGATACGAAGACGAAGAAGAGCCGACGGACCATCGGCAAGGCGTTCGCGTCGAAGTCGGTCTAGCCGAGGCGATAGGTGGCCTCTTAGGCGGC
>JAOPYH010000113.1 GCA_025964715.1 Streptosporangiaceae bacterium
GGAGCCGACCAGGTGCCCGAGCTCATCCCCTTCGATGCGCGGGCGAAAAAGGCGCTGGAACTCACGTTCCGGGAGGCACTGCGGATGGGCCACAACTACATCGGGACCGAGCACATCCTGCTCGCGCTCCTGGAACTCGAAAACGGCACAGGCCTGCTCACCGACCTCGGCATCGACAAAACGACCGCCGAAGCCAACATCACCGACGCCGTAGCAGCCGCCCTTGCCGCCCATGAGCAGAAGTCACCTTGAGGGAACGTCGGACACGGTGCATTACGCCAAGGCGTACCCATGCAGAGTAATGAACGGCGTGAGATCGGGGGCACCGAAGCTTTCGCACATCAACCTGAAGGTCGCGGTCTTGTCTTCACCGAAGCGTCGGACATGAGCAGCGTAGGAGGCGGCGGTAACAAACGTCGGCGGCTCGGTTTTACTGTGGAACTTGTCGGCGTACATCACCAGCTCTTCCTCGCCGGATTCTGCCAGGTAGTCGGCGATCGGCAGCGGGAGCCCCTGCTTCCGCACGTCATCGCGGCTAAGGCCCATCCCTGTGTGGCATGAGCAAAAGCGACAGATTGCTTCTGGGAATCCTTCGTGTTGAAGCAGTTCGTAGCCGAGGATCCCGTGGCGTATATAGCTCGCTTGATCCAGTTTTCCGCTGGTGCCGTACAGACGGTAGACCCCGATGTCATGAAGCAGGCTGCCGGCTCGTACCAGATCTGCGTTTAGGTTGAGATCAGTGCGGGTGAGGAGCTGTTCTGCGATCCCACATACGATCACACAGTGCGTGTAAACGAGATCGAATGCTTCCTGCGTGGGCGCATATTTTCGATGCAACGCTCGGATCTCTTTGTCCGTCGGAATCAGCACGCCGAAAGTGTAGGGGTCCGCGAGCACAGCTCTCTAACCGACCTCATCGGCGTCTGATGGTGGTCGCAAGGCGGGCCACGATGGTCAGGCCAGTGAAGGCGCCAACAGCCACCGTGATCGCGCCGACTGGCCACAAACCGTCGTTGCCGGGGTCTGTCACCGCATCTACTGACCAGCACAGGGTCAGCACTACAGCCGTGACGATACTGGCGACCCACGGATATCCGCGCCATGCACCGATGGCGCTGATCAGCACTACCCCGAGTACCAGCCCAACGACCTGCCATGGCTGGTAGGGACCGCTGACGCTGCCGTCCGGGCTGATGTCCTTCTTCTGGTCCCAGCCGAGCCACGCGAGGTAGTTCGCAAGCGTTGCTCCTGCGAGCCCCAAGACGATCAGAGGTACGAGAAATGGCCGCTTCGAGAGGGAAGACTCTTTCATACAGAGGATCATCCGAGCCCGGCACTACTGCTGTCATCCGTTAGCCGTACCCAAAGAGCAGATCGCATCCTTGCGCCGATCACGCTAGCCGCGGCCATGAGTGCCCTCCATGATCCGCAGCAGTACGTCGAGCACGACGCTGTCGTCAGGGTCGGGCCGGAACTCCAGTCGGCCGGGCCGTTCGGGTAGCCCGCATGACGGGGTCCAGGTGTAGCGGAATCGCCACGACGCGATCGTGGCGCAGCGCGACCCACGTCCACTCGGGCCGGTACTGCCGGCGCCCGGTGACCGTACGGTAGTCCAGGCCGGCCCATGCAGGCCCAACGAGCGCGGGTTCGGGCATGGAGACGAAGAGCTCGTCCTCACCCGTCTGCAGCTGGCGAATGACCAGATCGGTCATATGGAGAATCCTTCCGGAGGCGCGTTCCCGATCGGATCCTCCTGTGTGGACGTGCGGCGAGGTGGGAGTGCGTGAGCATGACCCGGCTGTGAGCCCTCAGTCGTCGAGGGCCTCGCCGCAGTTCACCACGCTTCCGTTGGCCGCCTGCTGGAGCAGGTTGTAGAGAGTCTCGCGCTGGCCGCTGTCGAGCGAACCGAGCACCTCGTCCTCAGCCGCCGCGAGCGCGAACTCGGACTTCGCAAGCCGCCTTATACCTGCTTTGGTGAGCTCGACGACGTGGCGGCGGCGATCCTCGGGCGAGCGCCGCCGCTCGATCAGCTTCTCGGCCTCGAGCTCGTTGAGCAGCCCGACGACGTTCGTTCCGTCCATCTCGAGCGTGGTGGCGAGCGACTGCTGTGTGCTCCCGCCGCGATCCCGCAGCACCGTGAGGGCGACGAGATGGCGCGGCCGCAGGCCGAGCGGCGCGAGCACCGACTCGGCACGCAGACGCATCCGGCGCGCGAGGTGGTCGAGCAGCGCACCTGAGCGGTGCACCGGCTGGTTGATGACCGGCAGGGAAGCCACCTCCGAAGTCTACCGCGAGGTGGCGTTCTATCCATGTGGTACAAATAGCTTGCGCTACACAAACGATCTGTGAAGGATTAATGAAATGGCTCATCTGCTGCACATCGACTCGAGCATCCAGGGCGATCGCTCCGTCAGCCGCAAGCTCAGCGCCCGAGCTGCCGACGCCTGGCGCGCTGGGCATCCCGGCGGCGCCGTCACCTACCGGGACTTGGGGAGCGACCCTGTGCCGCACTTCGATGAGGCCGGTGGTCTGGCGCGCATGGTGGCGCCCGAGCAGCACACCCCGGCCCAGGCCGCGTCGTGGGCCCTCACCGAACGGCTGGTCAACGAGGTAAAGCAAGCTGACACGATCTTGCTGGGACTTCCGCTGTACAACTTCGGTCCGCCCAGCAGCGTCAAGTCTTGGGTCGACCACCTCATCGCACCGGGGCTGTCGTTCGACCCCGATACCCGGGCCGGCCTTCTTGGCGGCCGCGAGTTCCTCGTGCTGGCCGCGCGCGGCGGCGGCTACGGCCTCGGCACGCCCCGCGAAGGATGGGACCACGCGGAGCAGTGGCTTCCGCACGCCTTGTCGATGACAGGTCTGGAGCCGCGCTTCCTCACGGTCGAGCTGACGCTCGCCGACGTGACCCCCGCAATGAGCGAGCTGATCCCGCTGGCGGCCAAGAGTCTCGCGGCGGCGGAGCAGACGATCGACGGTCTGTGGCCCCCGGCATCCGCATCGGCCTAGTGTGGCGAGGAGCCGGCGCAGGGGGAAACGTCTCGGTGGCGAGATCCTCGGCCGCTGCGCGTGCAGCCTCCCGGCTGCATAGCAAGCCTTACCCTGGTTGGCTCCATCGGGAAGATCGACAGGCGAGGAGTCTGAATGCGGGAGGCTGTCTCGACGAAGCTCGGAGTCACCGTGGTGGCGGGGGCGCTGCTGGTGGCTGGAACGGCCTGCGGCGCGGGGACGGTCTCGGCGGCAAGCCGGCCGGCCTCCCGGAATGGGACCTCGGTCGCGCCGGGCGGTCTTCAGCAGGAACTGCGGAGCCTGGAGGGCTCCTACCAGGCGCGCATTGGCGCGTTCGCCCTCGACACGGGTTCCGGCAAGACCAGCGGCTACCGGATGGATGAGCGTTTCCCCTTGCTGTCCACGTCAAAGGCGATGACAGGCGCGGCGATCCTCAACAAGGCGCGCCGGTCCGACCCCGCCCTGCTCGATCGGGTGATCCACTGGACGGCTGACGAGGAGGTGGCCAATTCACCGATCACCGCGGGACACGGCACCACGGGAATGACCGTGGCCCACCTGGCGGAGGCGGCTTTCACTGTAAGTGACAACACCGCCGCCAACCTCCTGCTCAAGCAGATCGGCGCCCCCGCGGGCCTGACCCGGTACTTCCGGTCACTGCACGACCCGATCTCGCGGTTGGACCGCTGGGAGACCGACCTCAACAACTGGCGGCCCGGAGAGCAGCGCGACACCACCACGGCCGCGGTCATAGGCCGTGACCTGCGGCAGGTCACCGTCGGCGCGGCGCTCACCGCCGCAGACCGCGAGCGGCTGAACGGGTGGCTGCGCTCCTGTACGACGGGCACTGAACGCATCCGCGCGGGCCTGCCAAAGGACTGGACGGTCGGCGACAAGACCGGCACCGCAAGCACGTACGCGACCGCCAACGACATCGCGATCGCCTGGCCCCCGCACGGCGCCCCGCTCATCATCGCGATCTACACCAACCGCACCAACGGCGCCCCCATCGACAACAAGCTCATCTCGACCACGGCTTCGCTCCTGGTCCGCAGCCTGACCAAGACCTCCTAGCGCCCCGATCTGTGGCGAGTAAAGCCCGTGCGCACCCGACCCGGCTACCTGCTGCCCATCGCAGTGGGCGCTACTGGCTGCATTCAGTAGCACCCACTGCTCAAGCCGTACAGGTCATCCGACGGCGCCGCCCGCGCCGTCCGCCACGGTGATCCCCGAGGCGAACTTCACCATGGTCTTGACGTCCCAGTTGAGCGAGTGCGGCAACTGCACCAAGACGTTCAGCCGGGTGTTGGCAAGCTTCGGGTTGCTCGGGTTCGCCTTCCCGGGGGTGGTGTCGATCGGCCTCTGCTGATCGGTCTGGAACATCAGGGTGACCGAGTAGCCCGCGCTCTTGTGGCTGAAGAACCAGCCCTTGTGTCCATTGACCTCAACTGCCTGGTCACCGGACTTCGGGAACGGGTTGAGGTCGCCCTCAATCAGGATCTTGTCCTCGTACGTGCCACCCTTCGGGGTGCCCATCTTGTGCAGTACCAGGGTCGCGTTGTTGGCCGAGTCGACCTCCCAGCCCTGCGGGATGGTCTTCAGGGTGTAGCCCTTCGGCTGCGTACCGTCGTAGGAGACCAGGGCGACGCTGATCTTCCCCGGGGCCGAGCCGGCGGCTGAGGAACCGCCCGCGATAGGGGTGGACAGACCCGTCGTGCTCAGTGGACCTGTCAGGACCAGGGCCCCAACGGCGGCGGCGGCGACCAGGCCTGTTCCCCCGGCAAGGGCGAAGCGGCGGCGGCGCTGCACCAGCAGGGCCCGGCCGCGGGCGATGTCGGACTCGGTGTCCGGCCAGCGGGAGGCAGTGCGGAGGTCCTGCGGAACGGCCTCCGAGAGAAGAGAACGCACGTCGTTCATCGAGAATCCTTTCGACCGATTCGGCTGGCACCGAATCGACAGGTTGACTGAGGCATGGCCCAAAGGGGCCGATCAGGACGGCGCGGCCACCAGGACTGTCCGCAGCCGGTTCAGAGCCTTGAAGTTCATGCTTTTGACCGTCCCCTTCGCGCAGCCGAGCGCTGAAGCGGTCTCCTCGACGCTGAGGTCGAGTTCGTGCCGGAGCACGACTATTGCTCGCATTCGCGGTGGCAGCTCCGCGAGGGCACGACGCATCGCCGCGCCGTCGAGCTGTCCGTCGATATCGCCGAACACGTCGCCGGACACTGCGGCCTCGGGCAACTCGTCGGTCGCCCTTTCTCGTCGCCACCACGGGCGCCGGGTCTCGTCCAGGAACGACGAGATGATGGCCCTGCGGGTGTAGGCCTCGGAGCTGGCGCTCTCCCGGAACCGGGGCCAGGAGCCATACACCTACGACAGCGCCGATTGGACGACATCC
>JAOPYH010000446.1 GCA_025964715.1 Streptosporangiaceae bacterium
TCGATCCCCATCAGTGATCCGACTATGTTCCACATCCTCAGCCAGATTTCCCTGTTCTCCTCACTGAGTGTCTTGTCCTCGGCGGGTGCCTGCTCGTTGGCTCGTCGCATGGCGACGAGGGGCGTGAAGGAAAAGGTGAGCAGTGTGTAGGCCATGCTGACCTGGTTGATCAGATGCTTACCGGCGTGCGAGTGCGTCCTGTCGAGCATGCGATGCCGCAGACCGAGGTCTTTGAAGGCAATGAAAAGACCTTCCATATCGGTATCCGTCAGGCCGACGATGACTGATTGGATGGTCTCGCTGGTGCCCTTGGTCCTGCTCTTGATCATCGAGGAGTTCAAGGAGGTCCAGGTCGATCCGACCGAGCTCAAAAGAGCGCTGTACTACTCGTCTTTTCCGGAGACCTATGTCCACGAGGACATCGCGCGCCTGCTCACGCGGACCAGACAGCTGCGATTCTTTGATGGAGCCCGCGGCCTTTTGTTCCATGGAATTCCATGCCGCGCCGAACAGGGTTCCATCTGTGCTGAGGACTCGGGAGAGAACTGGGCGCATGTAGCGCTTTTGGTCGATTCCTGTCTCTGCACAGCAGGCCAGGGAATTTGCCGATCCTGCGTGCTGGACGCTGTGGAGGTCGGCTTCGGCTATGCGGTGAGGGTGAGGGTGTAGTCGTCGACGGAGCCGACGTAGAAACCGCGAAAACCTCGCGAATACCCGCCGGACACTCCTGGGTACCAGCACCGGTTGAATGCCTCATTTGGCACCTCGACAACATACTGACCAGCCCAGACCGCGCCGTCCACGGCCTCGGCCACGTAATACCACACCGGACTATATTGGTCCACGTCGTTGGCGTAGACCAGTGCGCAGCCACCCGGGTCTATTCCCCACCATCCCATGATGTGCGGGCCGGTGTTGTGAGGGCATGAGTTGTCGAGGAATCCGATCGCGACATAAACGCGCGCGGTATACCGGTTGCAGATGGTCATTCCCATGAGCTCACCCTTTCGGTGGCGTATCCAAAACGACACCCGGTGAATGTGATGCCTCCCCGTGGGAACGACCCGGAGTCGGAGCCGGGAAGGCTTCCGCCGGGCGGCTGACGGGTTCGTCGCCCAGCGCACCGCGGGGATCAGCCCCAGGCGGTTCTGGCAGATCAACGGGGATGTCGTCCTCATCGGCCATCAAGCGCTCCTGCACATGTGACGGTTCGCGATTCGCACCGGAACCTGGGCTTGCCCGCAAGTCCAACATTTCTTCTAGATCCTTACAAGCTTCCGCTCACTTCGGAAGAACTCGATCCAATATGGGGTATGTGACGAAGGGGTTCACCTTCCTCACGACCGGCAAGTCCGCGACCCTGGAGCCAGCACGACCTCCGGGGCGTATGGGCCGGTCATCGATGATGTGAAGGTCGAGAGCTGCCTGCTCGTCAAAGGCCGGCTCTGCCGGACGTGCCGTCGGTCCCCTGAGGAATCCACGCGACGACTGACCTGAAGACCGCGTCCGGAATCGGCGATCGACCGGGCGGTCGGACAACGCGCCGGTGGCTTCCGACGTCACACAGGAGCGCGAACTCCTACCTCCCGACCGCGAGGACACCACTGATGGGTTATCCGCCGCCCGGCCCCCCGCCCCACCCGGTCCGCCCCCGGACCAGCAACCAGACCCTCCTCGGATGCGGCATCGCGGTGGTCGCGGGGTTTCTGCTCCTCGTGGGCTGCGGCGTCGGAGCGGCGATGGGCAAGGACCCTGCCGCCGCGGGCAGGCCGACGGCCACGGAGACCGTGACCGAGGAGGCCACGGTGGCCGTCACCGCGGAGACCACCGTGACCGTCACCGCGACGGCCCGGGCCGCCGCGCCTCAGGCCAGCCGACGGCCGGCCCCGAGACGCGCCACCCGGAGGCCGGCGCCCGCGCCACAGTCTCGGACCGACCCGCATTTCGGCACCTGCCGGGAGGCGAACGCCGCCGGGTACGGCCCGTACAGGAGCGGGGTGGACCCCGAGTACGACTGGTACACCGATCGCGACCACGACGGCGTCGTCTGCGAGACCTGAGTCGGCTGGACCATGCGTGAGCCGGATTCGGCCCAGAGTGATGAGGTCGAGCGGGCGCAGACGAATCCAGTGGCCGTACGAATTCCTACCTAAGGAAAGACCAGCACGCCGCTCAGAGTGTTCTTCGCCCTCTTCGCCGTCGTGGCCGTCCTGTCGGTGGTCTGCGCGGCCACCGGCCTCAAGGCGCTGATGCGGCAGCGAGCGGGGCGCTAGCAGTGCAACGGCACTCGGCCCGTCGGGTCGGAAGCCGCCGCAGCGCCGGGTCCGCGGCTCCGGCTCGGCCGGAACCGCAGGACCCGGCGCCGCGGCCCGGTCAGCTCCTCGAACGTTCGAGGGTCATCCGCGGCGCCACTTCTGGTTGGCGCCGCCGGTGCAGTCCCACAGCTCGAGCGGGGTGCCGGCGCCGCCCCAGCCGGTGACGTCGACGCACTTGTTGGCCTGGGGGTTGACCAGGTCGCCGGCGCCGGTGAGGACGAACTGCTGGGCAGGGTTGCCGCTGCACCCGGCCAGCTGGATGGCCGCGCCGTTGGCGGTGGAGCCCCAGGCCACGTCCATGCACAGGCCGAAGGAGCGGATGGTGCCGTCCCCTGGGAACGTCCAGTTCTGGGCATTGGTGTTGTTGCAGTCCCACAGCTGCAGGCGCTGCCCGTCGGCGCCGTTGGAGTTGGGCACGTCGATGCACTTGTCCTGGAAGCCGATGATCCGGCTGGTGCCCCCGCCGCCTGTGTTCGTCAGGCTCAGGCCGTACGCGTTCAGGATCTCGTTGACCGGCTGGTAGAAGGTCGTGCCGCCGCTGGAGCAGTTGCCGGAAGCGCCGGAGGTGACGCCCTGGGCCTGGTCGCCGGCGATGTAGGAGCCACCCGAGTCGCCTCCTTCGGCGCAGGCGGTGGTCTGGCTGAGCCCGTAGACCAGTGACCCGGAGTAGTTCACGGTCACGTCCTTGGCCTGGATGACGCCGCAGCGCCAGCCAGTTGTACGGCCGGACCGGCAGATCGACGCCCCGACCGGCGCTTCCTGGGAGCCGGCCACCGAGACGTTGCCGCCGCCGTAGTTGTTGACCCAGGGACGCGGCGTCCAGTCGCCGTTGGTGCGCACCCACGCGTAGTCGTTGTCGGGGAAGGACGACCCGGCGAAGGTGCCCTGGCCGACGTTGTTGTATCCCAGGGTGGGGTTGCCGGCGCGCCCGCAGTGGCCGGCGGTGACGAAGCCGCCGTTGTTGACCGAGAAGCCCACCGAGCACAGGGTGTTGCCGTTGATGACGTACTGGTCGCCGCCCCGGAGGTCGTACACCGGCCGCGCCGGCCGGCCGACGGTGAGGTGTACCGCCGTACGGTCGGCGGCGCCGGCCGTCACGAACTTGTCGGCGGCGGCGCGATCGGCCGCCGACACCACGACCGTGTTGGCGGCCGGGTCGACGTACCAGCCGTAGACGTTCATGCCGGCGGCCGCGGCGGCCCGGTCGAGCGCCCCCTTGGCCGCGGTCAGCTGCTTGTCGCTGCGCCGTACGGTGACGGGCACGGCGCCCGCCGCGCGGACGAGGCCGGCGTCGCGTGCGTTCAGGACACCGGCGGCCAGCCGTTGCCGCCCGGGGGCGTACCAGGCGCCGGCGAACCGGTCGGCGAGGCGGGTGCGTACCCGGCGTTCGACGGTGGCCGCGGCCGCCTCGTGCGCCAGGCGGACCCGCGCTCGGGTGGGAGTCAGGCCGAGATCGCGTTGCAGCGCCTGCTGCATGGTCACCGCCGGGGCGGTCGCGGTTGGGCGGGGAGGGGGTGAGGGATCGGCATGCGCGACTGTGGGGGGCAGGGCGAGGGCGACGGCGAATACCGCCGCGCCGGTCAGCACGGTGAGTCTCACGGCAGTCCTTCATGGCGGGGGGGTGGACGGACGTGAGAGCGCTCTCTGGAAAGAACATTTACAGTAATGCGACCTACCGTCAAGACCCAAATGGCCGATAACTCACTTCTCGGCGCTGAACACAGGGGCGGCGACGGCTGTGAAGCGGCGTCTTCCGTTTCTCTCGCCCATGTGATCAGCTACCGGCATCCCATCCCCCCCAGAACGTGGAGA
>JAOPYH010000128.1 GCA_025964715.1 Streptosporangiaceae bacterium
CCGTCGCGGCGGTCGGCGAGATCACCGACGCCCGGCAGGCCGAGGAGATCGTCGCCTCCGGCAAGGCCGACGCGGTCCTGCTCGCCCGCGAGCTGCTGCGCGAGCCGTACTGGCCCAACCGCGCGGCGCGCGAGCTCGTGGCCGCGCCCCGCTGGCCGGACCTGTACCAGCGCGCGTTCTGATTTTCATAGGAGGGGTGGATACCCGGCCGCAGGTGCCGGTCCTGGGACAGGGCCGGGATGCGGCCGGGTATCGGCCGTATCCTCGCCATCATGGCGCGAGAGGTCTGGTCTGTTGGCGACGCATACGAGGAATATGTGGGCCGATGGAGCCGCCGCGTCGCGGAAGCCTTCGTGCACTGGCTGGACCTGCCCGCGGGCGGGCGTTGGCTCGATGTCGGTTGTGGCACCGGGGCCCTGACCGAGACGGTACTGGCCCTCGCCGACCCCGCTCATGTCATTGGCCTGGACACGTCCGAGGGATTCCTGGCCAACGCTCGTGCCCGGCTCGATGGCACGCGGTCGGACTTCCGCGCCGGCGACGCGCGGTCGCTGCCGTTTCCCGACCGCGGTTTCGAGGCCGTGGTGAGCGGGTTGGCGCTCAACTTCGTTCCCGACCCGGGCCGGGCCGCGGCCGAGTTCGCCCGGGTCGCCATATCGGGCGGTGTGGCGGCTGCCTACGTCTGGGACTACGCAGACGGCATGGCGATGATGCGCTACTTCTGGGATGCCGCCGGGGCCCTCGACCCCGCCGCGGCCGAGCTGGACGAGGGGCGCCGCTTCCCGATGTGCCGGCCGGAGCCCCTCTCCCAACTGTGGGTGGATGCCGGTATGGACCACGTAACGGTCCAGGCGATCGAGGTGCCGACCGTGTTCGCCGATTTCGACGACTACTGGAGGCCCTTCCTGGGCGGCCAAGGTCCGGCGCCCGGGTACCTGATGTCCCTGACCGACGAGCACCGTCGTGCGCTCCACAACCTGCTGCGTGACCGCCTGCCCTCCGGCTCGGATGCCTGCATTCCGCTCACCGCCAGGGCCTGGGCAGTACGGGGCATAGCGAGCTAGTTATGAGGTCTCCGTCGAGGGGCTTGCGTCGGCACATGCACGACGCATCCGCGCTCGGATCGCGCCATTAGAGCGGGTGGCTCCGGCGTTGAACAGATGCTTCACTGCTACCGGGACCCTGACTGGTCGGCTACGGGAGGTCGGTCTTGGTGCGGCGCATCGCGGACGAGGTATTCCGTATGGAGCAGGAGCGGGCCCGATACGCACCCTCGACCACATGAGCGGACGCCGGAACAGAGCCGACGACCTCCCAAGCGCTCTTGTCGCCGACCGGCTGGGCGTACCAGCCGTCGTCTATTTCGTCCTGTCCGCCGCGGCGCCGCTGACCGTCGTAGCCGGCGTCATCACGACCGGCTACGCGGTTACCGGGATCACAGGCCTGCCGATCGCGTTCCTGGCTGTCGGCGCCGTACTGGCACTGTTCGCGGTCGGCTACGTCACCATGGCCCGGCACATGGTTAACGCGGGCGCCTTTTACGCCTTTGTCGCACGGGGCCTGGGACGCCCGGCCGGCGTCGGGGCCGCCTGGGTCGCGCTCATCGCCTACAACGCGCTTCAGGTCGGCCTGTACGGGGCGCTCGGCGCGGCCGCGTCCCCACTCATCGATCACTGGTTCGGCATACGCCCCGCCTGGTGGCTCGTCGCCTTGATCGCCTGGATGCTCGTCGGGCTACTGGGGCTCATGCGCGTGGAGGTCAACGGCACCATCCTCGCCGTGCTGCTGACCGCCGAGATCGCCGTCATCCTGCTCTTCGACGTCGCCGACCTGATCAACCCCGCTGGTGGGACGATCACGACCACGACGCTGTCTCCGGATGCTCTGCTGGTTCACGGTGTCGGCGCGCTGCTGGTCATCGGCACCACCGGATTCGTGGGATTCGAGTCCTCTGTCGTCTTCTCCGAAGAAACCCGTGACCCCCGTCGTACCGTGCCCGTGGCCACCTTCCTCTCGGTGGCGATCATCGCCGGTCTCTACGCGCTGTCCTCCTGGGCGATGACCGTTGGCACCGGCCCCGACAAGATCGTCCAAGTGGCGCGCCGCGACGGCGCCGAGACCGTCTTCCGCCTCGCCACGGCCCACCTGGGCACCACGGTCGTCGACACGGCCAGGGCGCTGTTCGTCACGAGTGTCGTCGCGGCGATGATCTCGTTCCACAACACCACCGCCCGCTACATTTTCGCCCTAGGCCGTGAGCGCGTTCTTCCCGCGGTCTTCGGCCGCACGAGCCTGCGCACCGGCGCCCCCAAGGCGGGCTCGATCGCACAGAGCGTCCTCGGCCTCGCCGTGATCCTGATCTACGCCTTCTTCGGCCTGGATCCGCTCGTGCAACTCTTCTTCTACGGTGGAACGTTCGGCAGCGTGGGCGTGCTGCTCCTGATCGCCGCCACGTCGGTCTCCGTGGTCGTCTTCTTCGCTCGCCGACCCAGTGGAGAGAGCGTCTGGCGGCGCGTCATCGCGCCGGCCGCCGCCAGCATCATCCTCCTGGTCATCGTGTATCTGGCGGTCGCCAACCTGGCCACCCTGCTCGGCGTCGACAATGCCTCGCCGCTCCGTTGGATCCTGCCCGCCGCGTACGTCGTGGCCACAGCCCTCGGCCTGGTCTGGGCACTGATCCTGCGCGCGACCCACCCCAACGTGTACGCCGGGATCGGCCTTGGCGCCAAGGCCGATCCCACTCAGGTGACCCACGGCCTCGCACACCGTTCTTGACGACCCCACCCATGGAGGCAACACCGATGACCACCATCTCGATTCGCCGTGCGGCCTCTGACGACGGCGCCGCGGTGGCCGACCTGGTCGCGACGGCGTTCGCGCCGCTCGCCGCCGTGGCCTGGCTCGTGCCCGACCCGGCCGCACGCCCGCGGATTCTTCCCGCAAACTTTCGGATCTTGGTGGACCATGCCCTCGAATACGGTCACATCGATCTCATCGACGAGGTTCCCGCAGCCGCCGTGTGGTTCTCCCGCACCGGCCCGCTGCCCGAGCCGGCCGACTACGAGCGCCGCCTGGCCGCCACCTGTGCCCCCTGGACCGATCGGTTCCATGTTCTCGACGCGCTCTTCGAAAAGAACCATCCCGAGCAGCCCCACCACCACCTGGCCTTCCTGGCCGTACACCCCGGCCATCAGGGCGGTGGGCTGGGCAGTGCCCTGCTGGACCACCATCACGCTTCGCTCGACGACACCGCCACTCCGGCGTACCTGGAGGCGAGCAGCGAACGCAGCCGCGACCTGTATCTGCGGCACGGCTATAGGGGCCGCGAGCCGTTCGCCCTGCCCGACGGCACCCTCTTCTGGCCTATGTGGCGGCCGCCGGCGTCCGCATAGCCGGACCATAACGGCTTGAGCTCAACTCGCGTCGCTGTGGGTGGGGGAGGACCATGTGGCTATGAGTGATGTGCAACGCCGTGCGGACTGGCACATCGCGGTGGGAGGTGATCCGCCGCTGGACTATTACCTCATCTTCGCCCGAGTCGGTGACCGGGAACGGGGGATACAGCCGTCGGGGATATTGGTCGAGGAGTTCGTGCTTCGCGAAGACCACACCGCGGCTGGTATCGACAGCGTCGCCTGGACCCCGGTGAGCGGCACCTGGTGCAGTCGCCCGGCGTTGAGCCGCGGGATCCGTGCCGACGCGGAGCTGCGCGACCGCGTGGTGCCGGTGAGCCGCCGCGACGCCGCGAACGCCTACAGGCTGCTGGGCGGCGGTGAACTGCCAGGCGAAACACCGATCCGCGCTTACTTCCGGGACCGTCAGCCGCTGCCTGCCTCGGCCCCGCTGGACCTTGGCCCCGACCATGCCCCGACCGGCACACGCCGCTACCGCATCCTGTTCGCCAAGGACCTCGACCAAGCCGGCCTGGCGAACCTGCGGTCACTTTGGCGGCTGGAGCCCGCCGACGACCCCGCCGATCGCGCACGGGTGATCGGCAGGACGAAGGCGGTCATCGCCGGCCACCCCATCGTCTTGGAACTGCGCCGCATCGGACCGGGCATCGCCTGGTGCCTCGACATCACCGCGCACTTGGACCACGGCCCGGCCGGCGCCCTCGCAACACTGCTGCACCAGCACAGACAGACGATGCGCGAGCAAGGACTGATCCCCGTCACCATCGAACGGTTCGCCTGACCAACGGCAGCCGTGGCGGCCGCTGGTCGCGCGTTACACGGTGATGACGACTTTGCCGCGTGCGTGGCCCTCTTCGAGATGCCGGATGGCCTTGGGGACCTCGCTGAGCGAGTACGTCCGGTCGATGATCGGCGTGAGCTTGCCCGCCTCGACGTACTCTCCGAGGGTCCGGAGGTTCGCACTGCCCTCCTTGGAGGTCAGCCCGCGCAGCTTCTGGCTCACGAACGGTGACAGCATGAGCGCTCGGATGGAGCGGTCGAAGCCTCCGAGCAACGGCCCGCCGCCTTCACCGCCGACGATGACGAGGGTTCCCTTGGCGCTGAGAGCGCGCCGGAGGTGTGACAGCGGACGGTTGCCCGCGGTGTCGAGGATGAGGTCGTAGTGACGGGACCTGTCCGTGAAGTCCTCGCGGGTGTAGTCGATGACGTGGTCCGCGCCGATCGATCGGACGAGGTCCACCTTCGTCGTGCTGCACACGCCGGTTACCTCGGCTCCGAACGCCTTGGCCAACTGCACCGCGAACGTCCCCACTCCTCCCGCCGCACCGATGATCAGGACCTTCTGCCCGGGCTGCACCTGGCCCGCGTCGCGAAGACCCTGGAGGGCGGTCGAGGCGGAGATAGGCATCGCCGCCGCCTGTTCGAAGGTGAGGTTCGAGGGCTTCGGCGCCACCTTGTCCTCCCGAGCACTCGCGTACTCGGCGAAGGACCCGTCGCACGTGCCGAACACCTCGTCACCCGGCTTGAACCGCGTCACGTTCTTGCCGACCGCCTCGACGCGCCCCGCGACGTCCCGGCCCCGCACACGGACCTTCGGCGCGCGGAGTCCGTAACCCAACGCGCGAACCAGGTACGGCTGGCCCGTCATCACAATGCCGACGCCTGGGTCGACGCCTGCCGCATGCACCTGTAGGAGCAGGTCGTCGTCGCCGGCCACCGGCCTGTCGATGTCCCGCAGTTCCAGGACGTCGGGTGAGCCGTAGGTGTCCTGGACCATCGCCTTCATGGTGTTTCTCCTTGTACGTCGGGGTATCGGCCCTCTCTCGGAGGCTAATTTTTGTACACCGTACAAATATTGTACGGTGTCCAGAAATAAGTCAAGGGAGCGCGGATGCACCATTCGACCGGGCCAAGTCGTCGCGGCCGGCGGCGGACCCTAAGCGAGGACGAGATCCTCGACGCCGCCCTGAACCTGGTGGACGAAGGCGGCCCTACTGCAGTGTCCGTGCGGGGCATCGCCACCCGGGTCGGGGTGGCCCCGAACGCCGTATACACCTACTTCGCCGACAAGGCCGCAGTGGTCAAGGCGCTGGTCGAGCGCCTACTCGGTGAGGTGAACCACGACGTCTTCGCCGACCGCGCCCAGCCGTGGCGACTGCGCGTGGAGTCCCTTGCCCTCGAGCTGAGGCAACAGCTGACGGCTCACCCGGGCGCGGTGCCCCTCTTGATCAGCGGTCCGATGGACGGCCCAAACGCCGTGGCCCTGAACGAGCGCATCCTCGAACTCCTCGCCGACGCCGGTCTCGACGCCGCCGACGCCGCACGGGCGTC
>JAOPYH010000145.1 GCA_025964715.1 Streptosporangiaceae bacterium
CGTGCCCGTGTTCGTCTGGTTGCTTTGCACCGGCGGCACGCACAGCCGGCTCGCTGCGCTCGCGGTCTTCGCGCTCGCCTCGGCGACCGACTGGGTGGACGGCAAGCTCGCTCGCGAGCGCGGCATCATCACGAACTTCGGCAAGATCGCCGACCCCATCGCCGACAAGGCGCTCACCGGTTCGGCCCTGGTGGCCTTGTCCGTCCTCGGCGAGCTCTGGTGGTGGGTGACCACTGTGATCCTGGTCCGCGAGATCGGTATCACGCTCCTCCGCTTCGTGGTCATCAGGTACGGAGTGATCGCGGCCAGCCAGGGCGGCAAGCTGAAGACGCTGCTGCAGGTCATCGCGATCACGCTCTACATCCTGCCGGGTCCCATCGATCCGCTCCGGTGGGCCGTCATGGGCGCGGCGCTGCTGGTCACCGTGGTGACCGGCCTGGACTATCTCGTGCGGGCCTGGCGGCTGCGCCGCCGGCGGTCGATCTGACCTGCTCCCAGGCCGGCGCGGCCCTGGCACTCCGGGACCTGTGCGCGAGGCGCTGCGCCGCGGCCCTGCGGCGCCTTGTAAGTTCCTGAGCCATGCGGGTCGAATTGCTCACCATCGGGGACGAACTGCTGCTCGGCGACACGATCAACGCGAACGCCGCGTGGCTCGGTCAGCGGCTTGCCGAGAACGGCCTTGAGGTGGGCCGCAGTGTCGTCGTAGGCGACGATCTCGAACTCATCATCGAGGCCGTCGCCGAGGCGCTGAACCGTGCGGACGTGGTGATCACGACGGGGGGGCTCGGCCCCACCTCCGATGACCTGACCCGCGACGCCCTGGCCAAGGCCGCCGGGGTACGCCTGAACCGTGATCCCGCGATCGAGGCCCGGCTACGCGATCACGCGCAGGCTCTGGGCCGGCCGCTGCAGCCGATGGCCCTGCGCATGGCCGAGGTCCCCGAAGGGGCGAGACTGCTCGGCAACTCGGCCGGCAGCGCGCCGGGGCTCCGGATGGAGCTCAACGGCGGGATCGTGTACGCCCTGCCCGGGGTGCCGCACGAGATGCGTGTGATCACTGCTGACGAGGTGGTCCCGGACCTGCGCAGCCGTCTGACCGGACCGGTGCCGATGCGGCGGATCCTGCGTACCGCTGGCGTGTGGGAGTCCGTGCTCGCCACCCGGCTGGCCCCTGTGGAGGCTCTGGAGGGTGTCCGGTTGGCATACCTGCCCGACCCCGCCGAGGTCAAGATCCGGATCACCGCGACGGGCCCGGACGCCGGTGTCCTGCTCGCGGAGGCCGAAGAGCTCACCCGGGACCTGCTCGGGACCGCTGTCTATGGCGCCGGGGAGGACACCCTCGACCGGGTGGTGCATCGGCTGCTCGCCGAGCGTTCCGCCACCGTGGCGGTGGCTGAGTCCCTCACCGGGGGCCTGCTCGGCGCCGAGCTCACCGCCATGCCCGGCTCGTCGGCCACCTTCGCGGGCGGTGTGGTCGCCTATTCGACGTCGCTCAAGGCCTCGCTGCTCGGGGTCCCGTCGGAGCTCCTCCACCGCACCGGTGCGGTGCATCCGGACGTGGCCCTCGCGCTGGCCGCCGGGGCACGCGAGCGGCTGGGGGCCACGTACGGCGTGGGTGTGACCGGCGTGGCGGGCCCGGAGCCCCAGGACGGGCAGCCGGTCGGCACGGTCCACATCGCCGTGGCCGGTCCCGGCGGCATGTCCGTCGTGGAATCTCCGCTCCTGCCGGTGCGCGGCACGGGTGAGACGGTGCGGCGGCTGATCAGGCGGATGACGGTGATCTACGCGCTTGACCTGCTGAGACGCCGGATTCTAGGACTGCAGGCCACGCACGAATGGCCGGAGGTCCCGGGTGATCGGGAAGAAAGGCCCTGATTACAGCGTTACGTTCGGAGCGAACATGAAATCTTCGGTCTGCCATGCCTACCGTGAAGGCGGGTACGGTGGAACCGTTAGAGGGTCCGATTTATGAGGAGGGAGCGAGACGATGGTCCTGCTTCGCCAGCTGCTTGGTGACGTACTTCGGCAGCTGCGGCTGCGCCAGGGTCGCACCCTCCGCGAGGTGTCCGCGGCGGCGAGAGTGTCGCTCGGCTACCTCTCCGAGGTGGAGCGGGGACAGAAAGAGGCGTCCTCGGAGCTGCTCGCGTCGATCTGCAAGGCCCTTGGTGTCCCCCTGTCCCATGTGCTTCGCGAGGTGTCGGACCTGCTGGCGCTCGCCGAGCTGCAGCACGAGCCCGTCATGGCCGGTGCGCCACCGGCGCACGAGCGCCTGGACGGCACCGCGATCGAGGCCGAGCGCATCGCCGCGGACAGCATCCCGGCCACACCCGAAGAGATCGTCCGCGCGGACATGGTAGCCGCCTGACGCCCTCGCTCACCGGAATTCCGGGCAACCCGCCCATGTTGGAAGGGTTAACGCTGTGAACCCGGTACGTGAGGGAGGCCGCTCATGTCGACGGTCAAGAGCCCGCTTGCGGAGGACGCTCGGAAGGTGGTCGGAAAGGCCCTTCAGGCCGCACTCGTCGACCTGATAGACGCGGCGCTGACCGCCAAGCAGGCGCACTGGAACATCACCGGACGCAATTTCAAGCCGTTGCACGAGCAGCTCGACGAGGTCGTGGACTCCGTCCGGGCGCACTCCGACTCCGTCGCCGAGCGCGCGGTCGCCGTGGGGCTGAACCCGGACGGCCGGGCGAGCACCGTGGCCGGGTCCACCCGGCTCCCGCAGCTCGAGAGCGGCTACCTGCAGGAGGACAAGGTGATCGCGGCGTTCAGCGACCTCCTCGGCCAGCTGATCCAGCGATTCCGTGAGCGCATCGCCGTCACCGACGACGTCGATCTGGTCACCCAGGATCTGTTCATCGGCATCACCGCCGACCTCGAGAAGCACCACTGGATGTTCTCAGTGCAGAACTGATGTTCCGTCAGTGCGGCTCCGGCTGGCACGAGGGACACCAGTAGGTGAGCCGCTCGCCCTGTTCGATCTTGCGGATCGGGGTGCCGCAGCGTCGGCAGGGCGCACCGCGGCGGCCGTGCACATAGACGCTGTCCCGGTCGCCCAGTGCCCCTGTCGTGCTCTGCGACCAGCGGCCGCGGTTGACGTCGAGGAGCCGTTGCGCCAGTGTCGTGAGGCCCTCGAGGTCCGGTACATCCTGTACGGGAGTCCACGGCCACACACCGCGCAGGAACAACACCTCGCACTTGTAGAGGTTCCCGATGCCGGCGAGCGCCCGCTGGTCCAAGAGGGCCTCGCCGATGGACCGCTCGGGCTGCTGGCGGAGGCGGTGTACGGCCTCGGCGAGATCCCAGTCCGGGCCGAGCAGGTCTGGCCCGAGGTGGCCGACCGCCAGGTGCTCCTCGGCGGTGCGGAGCAGCTCGACGATGCCCAGCGAATAGCCGAGCGCCCGCCACTCCTCGTTGGCCAGAGCCAGCCGGATCCGATGGTCGCGAGGCGGCGCGGCCGTCGTCTGCCGGATCCGCCAGGCCCCTTCCATCCGCAGGTGGGTATGGATCGTGAGGTCGCCCTCGACCCTGATCAGCAGATGCTTGCCGCGGGAGAGCGCCTCCCGTACGGCCCGGCCGCGCAGATCCGTGGTCGCGAACCTGGGCACGCGGAACTCACTGCGGGTCAGCGGCCGCCCGGCCAGCGCCGTGTGCAGGCGCTGCGCCGTCAGCCAGACGATGTCTCCCTCGGGCACGTCACCACCCCGCGAGCCCTCAGCTGAAGGCGGGGGACTCCCAGGCCTGGGGGTCCGCCGCCAGTTTGCTCACCGACTCCGGCAACTTGCCCGCGCCGATGTGGGAGAGCGTGACCTGCTCGAGGATCGAACGTTCACTGGCCCGCAGGGCGATCCAGACCTCCTGCAGCGAGCGGGCGGCGCCGCCGTAACCGAGATGCTCGGGACGCTCGCCGCGCACGCCGAGCAGCGGCCCGTCGATCGCCCGGATGATGTCCGCCAGCGAAATCTGATCCGCCGGCCGGGCCAACCAGTAGCCCCCCTCCGGCCCCCGCTGGCTTCGGATGATGCCGGAGCGGCGGAGCTGACCGAGAATGTTCTCCAAAAACTTGGGCGGGATCTGCTGCGCCTTGGCGAGCTGAACCGCCGTCACCGGATGGTCACCGGCGACGGTGAGCTCGGCTGCCGCGCGAAGCGCGTAGTCAACTCGGGCGGACAATCGCATGATCTGATTATCCCTTGCCGATCGGAGTAGTCGGGCTTCTCCGCTCAGCCCGGTCACCTCGCGGCCAGCCCGAGGAGCTCGGCGGCCGCACGGCCGTTGGCGTAGGCGGCGCCGTAGGTCGCGATGAAGGCGGCGGAGTCCGGCCGCCACACCGGAAGGCCCATCTCCACCACTACCGTGTCGGAGCGGCCGGCCAGGAGCGCGGACACGATGGCCCGCTGGCCGGGGTCCCGGTGGGCGTCGCGCACGACCACGATGAGCGGTCGCAGGCGGGCGCGCTGCAGCAGGTCGCGGGTGTTCACCGGCCCACCGTCGACCCGTATGAGATCCTCGGCGGGCAACCACGGGCCGAGTCCCCAGGGGACCGGCCCGACGGCGATGTTGCCGGGCGCGTGGAGCTCCACGACCAGGGGCGAGCCCATCACCGGCAGCTCGCCCGACAGGCGCGCGGCACGGCGCGCGGCCTCCATGCCGACGGACGGGTCCACGGTCCCCGGCGTGCCCGCCGACAGCCAGGTCTTCAGCCGCTCGGTCCGATCCGCGCCCTCCGCCAGCCGCTCCAGCGGCAGCCGGCCGGACCGCACCGCCGCGATGATGGCCTCCAGGATGGCCCGCACGCTGTCCTCGTATTCCCTGGAACCCAGACACATCAGGTCGGCGCCCGCGCTGAGCGCCCGTACGGCCGCCTCCGGGATGCCGATCTTTTCGCTGGCGCCCCGCATGTCCAGAGCGTCGGTGACCACCACGCCCTGGTAGCCCAGGTGCTCGCGCAACAGGCCCGTGATCGCGGCGTGCGACAGCGTCGCCGGCACGCCCTGAGTGATCGCCGGGAGATTCAGGTGGGCGGTCATCACCGCCTGGGCGCCCGCGTCGATCGCGGCCCTGAACGGCACCAGCTCACGACGGTCGAGCAGGTCGAGGTCGGCGTCGACGATCGGGACCCCGAGGTGGGAGTCCTCGCGGGTCGCGCCATGGCCGGGAAAGTGCTTGGCGCACGCCGCCACGCCCGCCTGCTGGAGACCCGTGGTGGCCGCGGCCGCGTGGCGGGCGACCAGCAGCGGGTCGGAGCCGAACGAGCGGGTGCCGATGATCGGGTTGTCGTCAGCGGTGTTGACGTCCACGGACGGCGCGAAGTCCATGTTCACCCCGACGCCGGCCAGCTCCGCGCCGAGGGAGTGATGCACCCGCCGGGTCAGCTCGGGGTCGTCGACCGAGCCGAGTGCCGCGTTGCCCGGGTAGGGGCTGCCGGTGGTGTGGGCGAGACGGGTGACGTCGCCGCCCTCCTCGTCGATCGTGATGACGGGATCGCCGGCCTTGACGAGCTCGGCGGTGAGCGCGGCGAGGCGCTCCCTGTCCGGCACGTTGCCGTTGAGGGCGAACAGCGTCACACCACCGAGGCCGTCTTCGAGCAGGCGCAGCAGCCAGCGCGGCGCGGTGGATCCGGGGAAGGGAACGAGGAGAGCGGCCCGGGCGAGCCGGTCCAGATCGGAACGTGTCATGACCGGCTGTCGCCGCCACCGTGGCCCAGAGCCACCATCTCGGCCGTTGCGACCGTGATCCTCAGGTATTGCACCGAAATCTCCCTGTCCGGCGTCGCCTCGCGCCTTGTGGGCCGGACCGGACCGGCCGGAAACCCGTAAGGTCCTTGCCATGTCCGGCTTGTGTTCGCACTGGTCGCGGGGCGCCCTCCTACCGGTCGGCGCTCTTCGCACGCCCCCGGGGCCTGAGTCGGTAGGACGCTTCGTAAAATAACAAGAAACTTTCTTAAATAAAAGCCGCTGTCGGCGGATCGACATGTGAGGAGCGAGCATGGCCCAGGGCCCCGGCACGCCGAGGTTGTTGCGTGCGCTGAACGACCGGGCCGCACTGGAACTGCTCCTGGCCGAGGGTCCGCTGACGCGGACCCAGATCGGCGCCCGCACGGGCCTGTCCAAGGTGACGGCCTCGCAGCTGCTCTCCAGGCTGGAGGAGCGCGGGCTGGTCGAGGTCGTGGGAGAGCAGACCAGCGGACGCGGGCCGAGCGCGGCACTGTACGCCATGGTGGCGTCCAGCGCCTACGTCGCCGGGGTGGAGGTCGGACCGTCCGGAGTCACGGCGGGCATCGCCGATATCACGGGCCGGATCATGAGCCAGGTCACCGTGGACCCGAACGGCGCCGAAGATCCCGTGGCCGTGGTGCACAACGCGGTGGTGAAGGCCTGCCGGTCGGCCAAGGTCGCCGTGTCCCGGTTGAACGCCTTCGTGATCGGCTCGCCCGGTGTCGTCGACCCACGTACGGGTGATGTCCGGTTCGCGTTCGACCTGCCGGCGTGGCACGAGGGCGTGCTGGAAGGGCTGCGGACCGACCTGCGCCGCCCGGTCGTGATCGAAAATGATGTCAACCTCGTGGCCGTCGCCGAGCGGGCGTACGGAGCGGCGCACGGCTCCGACGACTTCGCGCTGATCTGGGTCGACCGGGGCATCGGGCTCGCCGTGATGCTCGGAGGCCGGTTGCATCGCGGCATGTCGGGCGGCGCGGGGGAGATCGGCTATCTGCCGGTACCCGGCGTGCCCCTGCCCGAGGGCGTCACCGAGTCGATGACCTGGGGTAAGCCGGCGCTGGCCGGCGGGTTCGGCTCCCTCGTCGGTGCGGACGGCGTGCGTCAGCTCGCGCGGGAGCACGGCTTCGCCGAGCCGACCGCCATCGAGTGTGTACTCGCGGCCGCTGCGGACGAGGAGCGGGGTGGAGGGTTCCTGGACGAGCTCGCCGAGCGGATCTCCTATGGCGTCGCGTCCGTGAACATCGTGCTGGACCCCGGGCTGGTGGTCCTGGCCGGCGATCTCGGCCGGGCCGGAGGACAGCCGCTCGCCGCCCGGATCGAGGATGCCGTCGCCCGCATCTGCCCGACCCGGCCGAAGGTGACCGTCACCGAGGTGGAGGGCAACCCGGTCCTCCGCGGCGCCGTGCACGCGGCGCTGGTGCGGGCCCGGGAGGAGGTCTTCTCCTCGACGACGGACGCGTGATCATCCGCGTGGCAATGGAGGTCCGCTGGTGACCGGCTGCCGCGCTATGCCCGTGGGCCGGCTGTTACGGCCTCGATTCGGCCGCCGGAGGCGAGAGAGGTCTGCGCCCGCCTCGGGTCGTGCTGCTGGCGGTCGCGCAGTGTCTGGCTGATGACGATGCGCCTGCGCCGCTGTGCGATGGCCCACCGTGCCGTTGGCGTCATGCCGATACCCCGTTCTGCCTGCGGACGGGCTGAGCCCGCCGAACCCCGTATGTCTCAGACTCCCCGAAAATGCCGAAGGTTCACATGCGCCACGCGGGGATTTTCCGTCCGACATCGGCCGGAGAGGCCTGGGCGGCCGCGGCGCCGGGGCTCGCGCCGGCGCGCGGTGGTGGCCCGTGGGTCAGCCCCGTAGACGCAGGCCACGGGGCGTGGGATGGAAGCCCGCCGCCTCGAGGGCGGCGGCCAGCGGTGAGTCGATGATCGACTCTCCGTCGGCCCGCTCGACGGTCAGTTTGCCCAGCGCACCTTCCCGGATCGCCAGCGCGAGCGCGTCGACCGCGCGTTGCAGCGCGCCGGGTTCATCGGCCCACGAGAGCAGGGTCCGGCCACCGCGCTCGACATAGAGCACCAGCCGTCCATCGACGAGCACGACGAGGGCCCCGGCCTTGCGGCCCGGCTTGTGGCCGCCGGCGATGTCGTCCGCGCGGTCGGGCCAGGGCAGGGCGGCGCCGTAGGGGCTTGCGGGGTCTGCGGCGGCGAGCACCAGCGCGCGGGGCGGCCCGTAGGCAGCGTCCGAGCGCATGGCGCGCAGCCGGTCGACCGCGCCCGGCAGCGCGAACTGTGCCGCGCCCAGGCCTTCGACGAAGTAGCCGCGCCTGCACCGGCCGCTCTCCTCGAAGGCGCGCAGGACCGGATAGACGGCGGCGAAGCCACCTGGCGTGCGGTCGGCGGCGACGGCGCCGCGGATCACGATGCCGGAGCGGTCGAGCAGGGTCTCGGCGAGCGCGTGCGAACGCCGGGTCGGGTCGGTGTCGCGGGGGGGAAGCAGCCACCAGCGGCCCGCCACGGTCGGAGGGCCGGTCCTGGAGGGCATCACCGGGCGCCCGCGCCGCGTGGCGCGGGGACGGTGCGCCGGACGTCCGGAGCCCAGCGTGGCCCGCAGCGGCGCCAGGGTGTCGTTGGTCAGGTATCCGGCCCACACGAGGTCCCACAGCGCCGAGACGAGGTCCTGGTCGGCGGGACGCACCCCGTCGGGGTCGCGCGCCGCGACGAGGGGGACGACCCGGTGGGAGAGAGTACGGAAGAACAGCGCTCCGCCGCCGTCGAGCGCCTCGAGCACGGCGTCGTGCAGGGGAGTGAAGGTGATCTCGTCAGGATCCGCCATGAGGAGCGGCGCGGTGTCGGCGAGATAGAGCGACACCCAGCCGTCTCCGCCGGGCAGCGCGCCCCGCCCGGCCCACATCACGTCGCCGGCGGAGGTGAGCTCGTCGAGCAGGGCCGGGGAGTAGTCCGGCACCCGGGCAGGCAGCACCAGGGACTCGAGGGCGGAGGCGGGGATGGCGGCTCCCTGGAGCTGCTCGATCGCCTGGACCAGGGAGTCGATTCCCCGCAGCCTGCCGGTGCCGATGCCGTGCCAGGCCGGGAGGAAACGGGCGAGGGCCTCCGGCGGCGACGGCTCCACCTCGGCGCGGAGCCGGGCGAGGGACCGGCGGCGGAGCATCCGCAGCACGCCGGCCTCGCACCACTCGGTGCCGGCCGGCCCCGGCAGGGACTCCACCGGCAGGAACTCGCCCTCGACGACGCGGCCGGTCGCGGTGAGCCTTCGGAGCGTCTCGGTGACCACGGCGCCGCCGATGCCGAACCGCATGGCGGCGTCCGCCGCGCGGAACGGGCCATGCGTGCGGGCGTAGCGGCTGAGCAGGTCCCCCATCGGATCGTCGACCGGTTCCAGGAAGGCTTCGGCGATGCCGACCGGCAGGGGCACGCCGAGTGCGTCCCGGAGCCGCCCCGCGTCCTCGATGGCCGCCCATCGCTGCACCCCGCGGATCCGGACCCGGATCGCTCGACGGGTCTCCTCCAGCTCGACCGGCCATCGGCCCGCGTCGGGGTGGGGCGACCCGGGGGAGCCGCCGTCCGCTCCGTCCGCCGCCGGCTCGGTGGTGCGGGACCGCTCAACGAGCTCCTCGGTGCTGAGCGGGCCCAGCACCCGGAGCAGGTCGGCGGCGCCCTCGAGATCGCGGACGCGGCGCTCGGCGGTCAGACGCTGTAGTTCCAGGCCGGTCTCGGCGACCACCTCGGGGTCGAGAAGCTCACGCAGGTCGGCCTGGCCGAGCAGTTCGGCCAGCAGCGCGGAGTCCAGGGTCAGCGCCTGGGCCCGTCGTTCGGCGAGCGGCGAGTCCCCCTCGTACATGAAGGCGCCGACGTAGCGGAACAGCAGCGACCTGGCGTAGGGGGAGGGGACCGGGGTCTCCACCTCGACCAGGCGGGACCTACGTCCCGCCAGGTCCCGCATGACCTGCAGCAGCCCCGGCACGTCGAAGACGTCCTGCACGCACTCGCGTACGGTCTCGAGCACTATGGGGAAGGAGGCGTACCGGCTCGCCACGGACAGCAGCTGAGCGGCGCGGTGCCGCTGCTGCCACAGGGGCATGCGCTTGCCCGGCCGGTGGCGGGGCAGCAGCAGCGAGCGGGCCGCGCACTCCCGGAACCGGGCGGCGAACAGCGCCGAAGAGCCGAGTTCGTCCACCACTATGCGCTCCAGCTCGTCCGGATCGAACAGCGCCAGGTCCGCGGACGGGGGCTCGTCGGTGTCCGGGACGCGCAGCACGATGCCGTCGTCGGCGTGCATGGCCTGCGCGTCCATGCCATAGCGCTCACGCAGCCGGGCGGAGATCGCCAGGGCCCACGGCGCGTGCACGCGGGCCCCGAAGGGAGAGTGGACGATGAGCCGCCAGTCGCCGAGCTCGTCGCGGAACCGCTCGACCACGAGGGTGCGGTCGTCAGGGACGTAGCCCGTGGCCTCGCGCTGCTCCGCCAGATAGGCGACCAGGTTGCCGGCCGCCCACTCGTCCAGCCCGGCGGCCCGCACCCGGGCCCGTGCCTCGTCGGGGGCCAGCGCGGCGAGCTCGCGGCTGAAGGCGCCGAGCGCCCGGCCCAGCTCCGCGGGCCGGCCGGCGGCGTCTCCGTGCCAGAACGGCAGCTTGCCCGGCTGCCCGGGAGCGGGGGAGACCAGGACCCGGTCAGGGGTGATGTCCTCGATCCGCCATGA
>JAOPYH010000158.1 GCA_025964715.1 Streptosporangiaceae bacterium
CCAACAACTACCTGGTGTCCACCACGACCGGGTCCACGATCACATTCGCCAGCACCGACCCGGGCACCGCCCTCGACGTGGTCATGTTCAGCACATCCGCGCCGTTGAGCTGGAGCATCGACTCCGGTGCGCGCACCGGCACTCTGACGCCTGCCGGCGGCGCGATCGTGCAGAAGTACACCTTGGCTACCGGCCTGGCGAACACAACGCACACGATCACCTTGACCACGACGAACACCGCCGGGGCTTACATAATCGCCGCCCGCGTCTACGGCGCGGCCGGGCTGGAGATACACAATGCGGCGGCGTTCGGGGCGTGGGCGTCCGGGGCGAGCGGGTGGACTGGGACCTCAGACCCCACGACCCTCTCCTCGCGGGTCAACGCGCTGCTCACGGTCTCCCCCGACGTCGTGTGGTGCGCGCTCGGGGTGAACGACGTGCTCAACGCCGTCGCCCCCGCCACCATCACCGCCGCGCTGGCGTCGATCAGGTCCACGTTCTCTGCCTCCGATTTCATCCTGACCGCGCAATACCAGCCCTCCGGTGCGACCGCCTGGGCCACGTACGTCGCCGCCCTGTACGACCTGGCCGACACCCTCGACGTGCCGCTGCTCGACCTCTACGACCGGTCCGGCGGCTACACCGCGGCCAACGCCAACGGGCTGATGGGCGACACGATCCACCCGAACGCCGCCGCACAGCGCAGCTGGGGCCGCGCGGCTGCCCTGATCGCCGCCGGATAGGCGACCCATTCGCTCTGCCGCCCAGAGCACCCCCCCAACTACACAGGAGCCCGTGTGCCCAAGAACCGCTACTGCTTCCAGCGCAAAGCCTGCGCCCATCACCTGCCACGACCTCATCGACAGCCCCTTGACGAGCGCCACCGACGCGCCGCACAGGAGCACCAAGAGGCCGAGGCAGCCGACCGCCGTAACGACAACTGAGAGCACGCACTCAGTATCCACCGAGCGAGGAGCAGTAGTGCCCAACTCCCTCCGCCTGCGCCTGCCCGAAGTCGTCGTCCCCGGCCGCAGGCTAGGTCGCACCATCGAGCATGATCCCCGGTCGCTGCAGTTCCTCGAGCCCGAAGGCACCCCGCAGACCACCACGTGGAAGCGGATCACGCCGATCCTCGACCAGGGCAACCTCGGGTCGTGCGTGGGCAACGCGTTCACCGGCGTCCTCGGCTCCGACGTCTACTACGACACCGTGCCGAGGACCGTCAACCTCGACGAGGCGTTTGCGGTCAAGCTGTATTCCCTCGCCACGCAACTCGACGAGTACCCCGGCCAGTACCCGCCGGACGACGCGGGCAGCTCCGGGCTGGGCGGCGCGAAGGCTGTGCAGCAGGACGGGCTGTGCTCCGGCTACACGCACGGCACGTCGCTGGCGGCCTGCTGGACGATGATCGCCAAGGGCCCGTTCGCGGCCGGGTTCTCCTGGTATTCGGGGATGGACACCCCGACCAGTGAGGGCGTCGTGCACGCCACCGGGCAGGTCCGCGGCGGCCACGAGTTCCAGATCCTCAACTACAACGCGAGCCACGGCCTGTGGGAGTGCGTCAACTCGTGGGGCGACTCGTGGGGCAAGAGCGGGCACTTCTTCCTGCCCGACGAGGACTTCACCCGGCTGCTGGCCGAGCAGGGCGACGCCACCGCGCTCACCCCGAGCACGCAGCCAGCGCCGACCCCGACGCCCGTGCCCACGCCGACGCCCGTGCCCTCGTTCCCGCTGGACGCCTACGGCGCGTTCAAGCAGCACCCGTTCTCGCTGCCCAGGCGGCGTGCGTTCATCGACCAGGCCGACGCATGGCTGGCGGCCGGCGGGAGTTAGCCCCCAGCACGACCACGACAGAGCCCCCCATCGCCTTCGGGCGGTGGGGGGCTTCTGTGCGTTCTCAGCCCTGCATCACCGTGCCGCCGAGCCCGTTCTTCACCGCCTGACACTCGGCGAGTGAACCGGTCGCGTTCACCGACCACAGATCGGCGTAGACGATGCAATAGGAGATGCTGGCCGTCTTCAGCGCGTCGGCAGTGGCCTTCACCTCCGCATCGCGGTCGGCCGTCGACTTGTATACGTCGAGGCCGAGGAAGGGGTTCGAGTCCCGTGCGCACGAGCCGTGCCCGGCTGAATGCCCGGACGGGGACACCTGCGTGAACTCGGGACACTCGACGCCGTGCGCTTTCAGGGCGGCGACCAGGTCCGACGTCGACGCGTACTTGGCTTGCCCACCGCTCGAGCCCTCACCGCCCGAGCAGCCGGTGAGGGCGAGTGACAGAGCGGCTACGGCCAGCAAGCGGATACGCACAGGTCCGCATGGTGGAGTACGGCGGTCCCGGTGTCTAGTAGAGGTGCCCCGCCCCAGCGCGAGGGGGAAGTGCGGACTGGGACGGGGCGTCGGGAGTCCTGGCGGGGTCAAGGCCAGGACGGGGCATTGGGAGTCCGAGTTGGTCGAGCGCGGCAACCATTCGGGCAGCGGCCTCGTCGGACGGCCGGGCATAACCGGCCGTGGTATTCGGGGAGGCATGACCCAACATCTCCTGCACCATGCGCAGGTCGCGGCTCAGCCGGTAGGCGATCGAGGCGTAGCGGTGTCGCAGCTGATGGGCCGTGGCGTCGATGTCGAGCCGGAGCAAGTGGCGATTGATCGCGCGGGACACGGCGTTAGCGGTGATCTGTGCGCCGTCCACGCCCAGGAACATGGGCCCGCGCCGCTTGACGCCGTAAGCCTGTAGGGCGCGGATGACGATGGTGCCGACCTCGACCACCCGGCCGTGGCCACCCTTTCCGTGGCGGATGTGGAGGTAGGCCCGCCCGTCATGCTCGCGGCGAAGGTCGCTCCATTCCAGGCCAGCCACCTCGCAACATCTCAGTCCCCCGAATGCTTCGAGCGTGAGCATGGCGTGGAGCTTCGGCCGTGCATTGGCCAGCGCGATGGCCAGGTCTTCCTCGCTGATCGGTCGGGGCAGTCGTCGGGCCAGGACGGGCATGGTGAGGACGGCCGCTGGGTCGTCGGTGATCAGCCCAGCGGTCCGCATCCAGCGGTACAGGGACCGAATGTGAACGGCGTAGACCCGCCTGGTCTCGGCGGCGCGGCCGGCGATCGCCACCTTCTCAAAGTCGAGGAGTTGGTCCGCGGTGGCGGCGCGCAGGGGTACGGGGAGGAACTCGGAGAGGCGGCGCAGTAGGTCTATCCGCACACGGAGCGTGTTGTCGGCGAGGCCGCGCAGGTTTCGCGACCAGTGCAAGAAGTCCACCAGGTCCGGATCCCATCCCCCAGTCGTCATGCGGGGAGAGTGGAACCAGCCCGTTCCGGACGGCCAGTGATCTAAGCCGGTAGAGGTCGGTAGTACGGCGAAAGTGTCAACTGCGGCGGCAACGGTCACGGTGTGTGATCAGGCGGCGAGCGTAGCCGAACGATAACGGAGAGAATCGGGACCTGTCCCCTGCCTGGATTCTTCACCACCCCTTAGCCAGCCGAGCGGCACCCCGGTCACGTCAGCCCATCTCTCCAGGTAGATGACCCGCGGTGGGCTGCCGATGTCGTGCGTCCACCGGGTGATGGTGGCGCGCGTAACACCCATCCGCTCGGCCATCTCATCGCGCTTGATCCCGGCGTTCTCCATGGACATCCGGAGCCTCCAGCCGAGAGTGACCGCGGGAACTTCGTAACTCGCTGTGTTCGCCATGGGATCAGGGTGGGGCACTGACGCACGCGCGTCAAGAGGTACGCGCCGAGTCTGCGACACGCGGAAAAACTACGACACGCGGTAAGTCAGAAGAGACACGGCGTGTTGCTTGCGCGCCATGCGTCAAAGGTGCACGGTGAGCCCATGCCGAACGGGACGCTCCTCACCAGCCCCGAGGTGGCACAGCGACTCGGATGCAGCGTCCGAACGGTGCACCGACTCGTCACCTCCAATCAGCTGATCGCCGCGCAGAAACTCCCCGGTCCCAACGGTGCCTTTCTGTTCGACCCCGCGGTCATCGAGATGTTCCAGCGCCAGCGCGCTGCCTGACCTCCCAGCACACACGCCAAAGGCCGCCCCATCCCCTGACAGAGAACTCGGGCGGCCCTTAACAACCGGAAGGATACGCAGTGACCACTGCAGTCGTCCCCTTCGACTTCGCGGGCCAGCAAGTCCGTGTCGTCACCGACTCCAACGGCGAGCCGATGTTCGTCGCCGCGGATGTCGCCCGGATCCTCGACCTGGGGAACGCCCGCTCCTCCCTCGCCCTCCTCGATGAGGACGAGAAGGGGGTCCACAGTGTGGACACCCCTGGCGGCCCGCAGTCGACGACCACGGTCACCGAAGCCGGCCTGTACTCGCTGATCCTGCGGAGCCGCAAGCCCGAGGCGAAGGCCTTCCGCCGCTGGGTGACCCACGAGGTCCTGCCCACCATCCGCCGTACCGGCTCCTACGGCACGCAGGCCGCGCTCCCCACGCCACGCGAACTCGCCGTGATGCTCATCGCCGCCGAGGACGCCCGCGAGATCGCCGAGGCGAAGATCGCCGAACTGGAGCCCAAGGCCGACCTCGCCGACACCTACCTGATCGCCGAGGGCGGCACCCGCAAGGTCCGCGAGGCCGCAAAGCTGCTGCGGATGCGGGAGCGGGACCTGCGCCGCTTCCTGATCGACGAGAAGTTGCTGTTCGTCCGCCACGCCCGCTGCGGCGACGCACAGTACGACTTCTACGCCGAGTTCGCCCACCACTTCATCGCCAAGGAAACGGTGGTCAACCACACCTTCGGCACGTGCTCGCACTATACGATCTACATCACCCCGCGCGGGATCGACCTGATCCGCCGCCGCATGGCGAAGGTCGCGCTCCCCGCCGACGAGGCCGCTGACCAGCTCGCAGGGGTGTCGTCATGACCGCCGCGCCCCGTCCCCGCCGCTGGACCGACACCTCCCGCATCGGCGAGATCACCTTGGGCTGCTCGCTGGCCCTGATCGGTCTGAGCGCCCTCGCCCTCCGTCGCCTCAGCCGCTGGGTTGACGACGAGGTCACGACAGCGGTGACGCTCCCGTGAACGCCTTCGCCGCCCTGGTCATCACCGTCTGGCTGGCGCTGCTCTTCCCTGTCGCCGTCGTCATCGGCCGCTGGCTTCGTGAGCCCGACTCCCCGCACGTGGGCGCCGACGTGCCCGTGGACACCCGGCCTGTCGCGGTGCTGTCCCCGGTCGAGATCGCGGACCGCGCCGAACGGATGTGGGCAGCGTGAGGCGGGCAGCCTTTTGGCTCCTCGGATCCATCGCTGCTCTGCTCACCGTCGCTGGCCTCACGGCCTTCGCGGTAGCGCCATGGATTCACGGGTCCGATTCGGCGCGGCTCTGCGGGTCGGCCGCTGTCGCCCTCTTCGTCGCGTTCGTCACGGTCATGGCCCTGCTCATCTTGGCCGACGAGTGAACGCCCAGGTTGCCGCCGACCTGCGGGCCGCTGCGGACGTGCTGCGGCGCGACGGGTGGACGCAAGGGAGCTATCACGGCCCTGGTGGCTGCCACTGTGCCCTCGGCGCCCTAGTCGTGGCCACGACCGGCGAGGAACTCGACCCGGACGAGGACCCCGAGGTCTGGTCCGTCCGATACTCCGGCGCGGTCGAGGTGCTTGAGAAGTACACGAAGCGTCACACGCCGCAATGGAACGACGCCCCCGGCCGCACCGCCGACGAGGTCATCGCCGCCCTGCTCGCCGCCGCCGATGCAGCGGAGGCGTCCTCGTGACCACTACTTGTCGGCCGAACCCCGATTGGTCG
>JAOPYH010000161.1 GCA_025964715.1 Streptosporangiaceae bacterium
ATGACCGGGTCGTTGGTGCCCGACTGCTCCCTGATTGGCGCGAGGCTTGAACCACCGGATTCTCGGTCTGACGGTGCGTAACTTCCGCACGCTGACCGACACGAAGCTGCCCCTGGGTCCCCTGACCGTCATGGTCGGCCCCAACGCGGCGGGCAAGTCGAATGTACTGCACGCCCTGGAGTTCCTGGGCGACGTGTCCCGGCAGGGGATCGAGCCGGCGCTCGACGACCGGGGTGGGTTCGACATCCTGGCCTTCCGCGGGGGCCAGAGGCCCGTGTCACGAATCACGGTCGGCGTCGAGGGCATCTGGTCCGACTTCGCGTCGGAGGAAGCCCCGGACCACTATGAGCTGAGCGTCTCCCAGCGCCGGCTACCGGAGCCGCGTGACCATGAGCACGTGCTGTACCGGCAGGAGCGGTTCGGCCAGCATCCACAGGAGGGGACGGAGACCTCGGTCGAGCTGACGAGCAGTTCACTGAAGGTCAGCAGCCCTTGGGAAGCGGACCGCCCGAAGAACCCGATTGTCGTCGGACGCATGGCGTCCGGTCTGCACCGGCCCCTGCCGCTTCCGGACTCCAGCCACTCTGCTGCCGCCGTGAGCGCGCTGACTCAGCACCTCAAGGAGATCCGGGTCTTCGACCCGGACGTACGGGCTACCCGGAAGCCGTCCCCGATCACCAACTCGGGACGACAACTGGACAACGACGCCTCCAACCTGGCGGATTTTCTGAAGAGCCTTCGAGATATCCGGAACAAAGAAGGTCTCAGGGTCGCGTGGGACGCTCTGTTGAGAGATATCAGAGTAGTGGTACCGCAAGTCCATGACATTCACATCGTGGATGTCCCTGGGAAAGCCGACCACATCTCGGTGGAACTGGAAGAGATCGGGCTTCGAGGTCGCACCCGACTGGAGGATGCCTCTTTCGGTACGGTGCGGCTTCTATGTCTCTTGGCACTCTTTCACGACCCTGCGCCTCCGCTGCTGACGTGCATCGAGGAGATCGATCACGGCATCCACCCGCATGCACTGGAGCTTCTTGCAGGAAGGCTGCGTGAGGCCAGTCGCCGAGGACAGTTCCTGGTGACCACTCATTCACCCGTATTCGTCGACCAACTGGATGCAGCAGAATTCGTCGTCTGCGAGCGCGGCGAAGACGGAGCATCCATCATCCCGGCTCGAACGACCGAGGAAGTCCGACAGGCTATTGACGCATCCGAAGGCATGCCCATCGGAGAGCTGTGGTTCGCCAACACCTTGGGAGGTGGCCTGTGACGACCAAAGGCAAGAGCGGCAGGAAAAAGAACTCGGTCATAGTCGTTGCAGGTGAGGGCGAGTACGACAGACAAGTACTCCGACACCTCATTCGGGCCCTACATCCCGACGCAAAGATCGTCAACGTCAAGCGAAAGACCGTACTCACCCACGCGGACAAGCAGCTCAGCCCGCGCGTCGACGAACTCCGCAGACTCGCGCAGGCGGCTTCCGTCACGTCAGAACTCGCGGGTATCGTCGTACACGTCGACCTCGACGTCGTGGACGAAGCCCAATACGTGAAGGTACGGGAGCGTATCAGTTCGGAATTCCGGAAAGCCTTCACGTGTCCGTCCGCCTTGGCTCTGGCCGCCTTCGAAACGGAGGCCTGGCTCATGCAGTTCCCCGCAGCATTCTCCAAGGTAAACCATAGCTGGATCCTCAAGGCAAAGTACAAGGGCTGCGATCTCGCCAAGATTGACAAGCCCAAGGAAAGGCTCAGGGAGCACCCCTGGAACCCTCCTTATTCGGAGTCAGACGCGCCTCTAATCATGGAGAATGCCTTGAGTCAGGACGGTCAGCTCATGCAGCCGGACGGCAGGAATCGCTCGTACCAGGAGTTCGTCACCGAGCTGGCTGCCTGGTAACCGGCGGACAGGGGGCCCGCGGATCCGCGTGCTGAGGGCACCGATACCGAAGCGCACCCCCTATACGGTGGTACCGACCATCAGGGCACCGGCACGCGAGGGGGACCGTTGTGAAGCCCACCATGGCCGCCGCCCAGTTGCGCGGCAGCCTGACGCAGTACCTCACGACGACGTACGCTCTCGCCGACGAGGACACCCGCAGCGCCCTCGAACGCTTCCTCGGGCATCCCACGACCGGCATCTTCCGAGGCCCGTACCTGCGGATCAGGACGCCGTTCCATGTCGCGGAGGACGGCTGGCAGCGGGAGCTGGAGTGGACGGCCGGATTCCCCGGCTTCGCGCCGTGGCGGCACCAGGCGAAGGCGTGGGCGCGGTTGTCCACGCTGCACGGGCCGGCCCAGCCGACGCTGGTGACCACCGGCACCGGCTCCGGCAAGACCGAGTCGTTTCTCATTCCGGTGCTGGACCACTGCCGCCGCCAGAAGGCCCAGGGCCAGAGCGGCATCAAGGCCGTACTGCTGTACCCGATGAACGCACTCGCCACCGACCAGGCGGGGCGCATCGGGGACTACCTGGCACGGCCGGAGTTGGCGCAGGTCACGGCGGGCCTGTACATCGGCGACCGGCCCGACACGGACTTCCGGCGGGTCATGACGCGGCGCGAGGAGATGCGCGTATCGCCGCCCGATGTACTGATCACCAACTACAAGATGCTCGACCTGCTGCTCCAGCGCGGGGAGGACCGGAGCCTGTGGCAGGGCGCCGACCTGACCTATGTGGTGCTGGACGAGTTCCACACGTACGACGGGGCGCAGGGCACCGACGTCGCGATGCTGCTGCGTCGGCTGGCCGCCGCGACCGGTGCGTCCCGGCCGGGCAGGCCGCTGGGGTCGATCTGTCCGGTCGCGACCTCTGCGACGCTCGGCGAGGGGGCGCCGGGCAAGGAGGCCGGGGGCATCCTCGACGTGGTGGCGCGGGTGTTCGGTATGCCGTTCCCTGCGGACGCGATCATCGGCGAGGAGCGGATGACCGCCGACGAGTTCACCGGGCACGTCGACTACGAGCTGCCGGAACCGCCGACCCCGCAGGAGGTCGTCGCGGCGTCGGGGGGTCCTGGTGTGGAGGCCCAGCCCGACCGGCTGGACCTGAACGGGCTCGCAGCCCGGATGCTGGGCCGGTCGGCCCTCGACCCGTTCCGGACCGGGAGGCTGCTGAAGCGGCACGACTTCACCCATGGCGTGCTGTCGCTGCTGGGTGGGGAGCCGCTGGACGAGTGGGGGCTGCGGGACCGGCTGGCCCGGTTCGGCTACGCGTGGGGGCGCACCGCCCGGGAGAATCCGCAGCTGGTGCTTCAGGCGCTGGCCCGGTTCGTCGCGCTGCTGTCGGCGGCCCGCGACCCGGAGTCCGATGAGCGCAGGCCGCGTCCGCTGCTGCACATCGAGGCGCATCTGTGGGTGCGGCCCGTGACGCGGGTCCTGCGCGGGGTGGGGCGTTCCCCGGAGTTCCGCTGGTACGAGGACGACCGGACCGCCGCCCGGCGGGCCGCCCTCAACGCTGCCCCGCCCGCCGACGGGGACCCCGTCCGGTCGTCGGGGAGCTGGCCGTCGTCCTCGGCGAGGAGGCCGCAGCCGCTTCCGGGGGCCGATACGGCGGTGCGTCCGTCCGAGGTCCACCTGCCGGCCGTGTACTGCCGCAACTGCGGGCGCTCGGGGTGGGCCGCGCTGTCTCCGGAGACCGATCCGCAGCGGCTGGTGATGGCGCAAGACCGGATCTGGCGGGCCGCAGTGGGCCGGGACAAGCGGCGCATCCGCTACTTCGTCTCCGCCACGCAGCGGGAGCGGCTGCAGGCTCTCGACGCCCTGACCGGGGCGCGGCCCGCCGACGGCGGCGTCGACCCGCTGTCGGTGGTGGTGCTCGACGGCGGGCAGGGCACCTACCGGCTGCCCACCGCGGGGGACGACGCCGAACTGGTCGATGCCTGGTTCGCGCTGGCCGTCCTCGACAAGAAGTCCGCCGACCGGGCCGCGAAGGACGACCGGTGCCCGGCCTGCAACACCGACAACAGCATCCGCTTCCTGGGTACGGCGCAGGCGGCCCTCGCCTCGGCGACGATCACCCAGCTGTTCACCGGCGGTGACATCGCGCTCCTTCCGGAGGAGCGCAAGACGCTGCTGTTCAACGACTCCACGCAGGACGCGGCGCACCGGGCGGGATACGTCGCCAACGCCTCGTACAAGTTCTCGCTGCGCTCGCTGCTCGCCCACAACCTGGACGAGTCGGGCGCGCCAACCGCCCTGAACGATCTGATCGGGTATGTCCTGGAGTCGGTGGACGACCCGGACGCGCTGGCCGCCGTGGTGCCGCCCGATCTTCACGACGAGCCGGGGGTCGACCGTCTGCTGTCGGGGCGCGGCACCGGGGACGCACGGACCTGGAAGCTGATCGGCGAACGGCTGGCCTTCGCCACCGTGATGGAGTTCGGGCTGCGCAGCCGGATGGGGCGCACCCTGGAGTTGACCCGGACCGCCGCCGCCGAAGTCGTCGTGGCAGAGCCAAACAGGGTCACGGATCTCGCCCGCGATCTCCATCTGTCGCTGCCGGGACAGCTGTTGGCGGTGGGCGGACTACCCACGCCCGAGCGCTATCTGGCGTATGTGCGGGGCCTGCTGGAGCGGCTGAGGGTGCGCGGGGCGGTGCACCACCGGTGGCTGGACACCTGGATGAAGGAGGCCGGCAGCGACCGCTACCTCATCTCCGGGCGCAGGCCCGACGGCATGCCGGCTTTTCCCCAGGGAGTCGCCCCGCCCCGCTTCCTGCTGGACGGGCAGAAGGACAAGTCCGAGTTCGACGCGATCACGGGGCGCCTGGGCTGGTACCAGGACTGGACCCGAAGGTGCCTGGGGCTCGACGCCGCCGGGGCCACGGAGTATCTGCGCAGGCTGCTGCCCGCTCTCGCCGACGAACGGGTCCTCGCCGTACGGACCACCCGCGACCGGCAGACCCGGGTGTACGGGCTCCAGCCCGGGCACATCGAGGTCCAGTTGCTCAGCGACTCCCTGGTCAACAAGGCCTTCGTCAGCTGTGAGGACTGCGGCTGGCAGCAGGTGATGACGCCCGAGCGGCGCACCCGCTGGTACGGGCACCCCTGCCCGCGGTACCGGTGCAAGGGACAGCTGACCGCTCCGCAGCCGGGCATGCCGCAGACCGGCTCCAGCGTCTCCGGTTTCGGCGCCCCGGCGCAGGCGCGGGACTACACCGGCGACTACTACCGCCGCCTCTATCTGACCGGCGGTACCTTCCGCGTCGTCACCGCCGAGCACACAGGCATGCTCAGCCGCCCGGAGCGGGAACGGGTCGAGCGCAGCTTCAAGGCCGGCACGCACTACACCGACCCCAATGTGCTGTCGTGCACCCCGACCCTGGAACTCGGCATCGACATCGGCGACCTGTCGGCCGTACTACTCGGCTCCCTGCCGGCCGGGCCGGCCAACTATGTGCAGCGGGCCGGGCGGGCCGGCCGCCGGACGGGCAATGCGCTGGTGGTCGCCTTCGGCGGCCGGAAGGCCCGTGACCTGTACTACCTCGACGAGCCGCGCGAGATGATCGCCGGGACCATCCTGCCCCCGGGCTGCTATCTGTCCGCGGTGGAGATCCTGCGCCGCCAGTACACGGCCCGGCTGTTGGACCTGGCCGCGCGCGGCGAACTGCGCACCGCCGACGGCGAGGTGCTGGCGCCGGTCCCACGGCTGTCCTCCGCCCTGTTCGGCACCACTGGATGGTGTCAGGACCTCACCGACGCCGCGCAGACCCACGGCGCGGAGCTCGTCGAGAAGTTCCTGGCCCTTTTCCCCGGTGGCAGCGGCGGCGGGCGGGATTCCGACGACGCGGGCGTCTCGGCGTACGCGGCGGACGAACTGAGGGCGTACGCGACCGGCGGGATCGTGCGCGCGCTCCAGGAGGCCGAGGAGGACTGGACGGGCCGCCGCGAGGAGCTGCGCCGCAGGATCGCGGCGATCGACGAGGCCGCCGAACAGCTGGCGCGGTCGGACGATACGCAGGACCGGGAGCGCCGCGAGCTGCTGGCCGAGCGTCGCAGCGCCGGGAATGTGCTGCGGGAGCTGAGCCAGTCGAGCGCCCACGGCACCCTGGTGGAGCTGGGGCTGCTGCCGAACTACAGCCTCACCGACACCACTACCCAACTGGAAGCGACGCTGTACTGGACCGAGACCCCGGATGAGGAGGACGGCACAAGGGAGCCGCAGGCAGCGGCGGGCGTGGCCGGCAAGGTCTACCGCAGCGAGACCCGGGACTACGAGCGGTCCCGCAAACTGGCTCTCACCGAGCTGGCCCCGGGCAACAGTTTCTACGTCAACGGATACCGGCACGTGGTGCGGGCCCTCGACATCGGCAGCCCGGACCGCCGGGCGTGGTCGGTGTGGCGGCTCTGCCCGGCCTGCGGATACGTCCGTACCGACAACGCCCAGGACGACACCGCGCCGTGCCCGCGCTGCGGCGGGCGGGAGATCGCCGACGCGGGCTGCATGCAGTA
The DNA here is from genome assembly GCA_025964715.1 of Streptosporangiaceae bacterium. Classification (GTDB taxonomy): domain Bacteria; phylum Actinomycetota; class Actinomycetes; order Streptosporangiales; family Streptosporangiaceae; genus Actinomadura_C. Next base: position 6,449 of record JAOPYH010000161.1, read on the forward strand.
CGTACTCCAGCCGAGGCGGGTCCTCTCCCGCGACAAGCGGGACGACGCCCGGGTGCGGGACGACCGCGACGAGCGGGACCGCAAGCACTACGCGGTCCTCACGACGGTCGACATCGACCCCGAGCGCCTGGCCGCTGGTTCCTGGCGGCACGACACCGCGATCTTCGGGGTGGACTTCACCCGTCACGCGAAGATCCGGACCCTGAACCTGGGGCTCGACCGCGAGGACGGCAGCAGCACGGTACCGCTCGCGGGACGGGACGTTCGGCTCAACCCCTTCCATGTCTGTACGAGTTGTGGCGGGGCGACGGCCGAGGGGCGTCCGGTCGTGGACCCCTCGCAGCACGCGCTGACCGAGTCGGGGGCAGCGAGCACCCCCGCCGCCGCGCACCATCTGCTGTGGTGCCCCCGCCGCCGGGTCAAGGGGCCCGCCACCGGTATGGGCGAGCAGCAGGGCAAGGGGCAGGACGTGCCGCTCCTGCTCGCCCATGAGCTGACCACCGAGGCCGTGCGCATCCTGCTGCCCGCGTCGGTGGCCCGGGCCAAGGAGCGGCTGGCGTCCTTCACCGCGGCCCTGTTCGCGGGTATCGCGGCCCGCTACGGCGGCGACCCCGACCACATCGACATCGCCGAAGCCACGATGCCCGACCACGCGGGCGACGAGGGCGCGGACTGGCCCAGACGCTTCCTCGTCGTCTACGACCGGCTGCCGGGAGGCACCGGGTACCTGCACCGGCTGGCGTCCGCCGACGGCTTCCGGGAGGTGCTGCTCAAGGCGCGCGAGGTCATCGAGGGCTGCGCGTGCCGCGAGAAGGGTCTCGACGGCTGCCACCAGTGCCTGTTGAGACGGGTACCGGCCGCCGACTACGACAAGGTGAGCCGCAACGAGGTCCGGCAGATGCTGGAGGAGTTGCTGGGCAGCGACGGCGAACGCTGGCGCACCTCACCGGTCGCGACGACACGGCACATTCCGCTGGAGCGGCAGGCGGAGAGCGACCTCGAAATCATGTTCATCGACACTCTCCAGGACTGGGCCAAGCTGGCCGCCTCCAAGGCCGCCGCGGACGCGTACACCACCTCGGCCGGTACGTACGCCCTCGATCTGCGGCTGACGGCGGCCGACGGCGCGACCGTGAGCTGGCGCGTCTCTCAGCAGCGCGTCCTGGACGGCACCCGGCCCGACATACTCCTCGAACGGCTCGACGCTCCCGGCCCGCGGGTGGCCCTCTACCTCGACGGCTACGCCTATCACGCCACCCGCAATCACAACCGGCTGGCGGACGACGCCACCAAGCGCACCCGGCTCAGGGCGGACGGCCTGCGGGTGTTCCAACTGACCTACTACGACGTCAAAGAGTGGCGTCAGCAGGTACGCGACACCGGGTACGCGGGGGCCCGTCCAGGCGATCCGGTATGGGAGCCGTACGGCACGAACGGTCAGAACCGGGCCCGTGAGTACTACACCCGCGTGGGTCAGGGCCTGCCCGGCGAGCTGGCCGAAACGGTCTGGGTCAATCCAGCCCATCTGCTCCTGGCCTATCTGCGCTCACCCGACCCCGTGCGCTGGCAGCGACGGGCGGAGGCCGTGGCCGCCGGGCTGAGCGGAGTGAGCGGCATCCGTGCCGGCGCACTCGCCGCCGAAGGCATCGGCGAGGGCATCCGGGATGCACTGCGCGGCGGCGCGTCCACCGGGGCGAACGGGCCTGTGCGGCTCCTGTCCGGTCCGGACGCTTCGGGCTGCCACCTGGTGCTGGCAGCGGACAGCAGGCGCACTCCCCCGGAGTGGACGGGGCTCACGGTCCTGGACGACAGCGACGCGGCACTGGCCGACGAGCAGGCGCACAAACGGCGCTGGCGAGCCTGGCTGTACTGGAGCAATGTGCTGCAGTTCCTGGAGCACGGCGGCGGTGACAGCGCCCAACTCACGACGAGCCTGATCGACGGCTTCGCCACCGAGGTGCTCGCCGTGACCGGCGGGGCCGGCTGGCTGACGTCCACCTGTACCCCAGTACCAACGGAGGAGCCGACTTCCGGCATCACCGCCGCGCCTCCGGCGCCCGCTGTCGGTGGCGGTGAGGACGCTTCGGCGAAGCGCGCGGCGCCCGAGATGCCCGCGGACGCCGCGTCAGACCGGGACCTCGGATGGGACCAGGTCATCGAATACCTCGATCCCGAGGAGACGGGGCTCGCCAAGCTCGCCCACGCACTGGCCGATGCCGGAATACCCGCCCCTCGGGACGGCTACGAACTGGACGAGCACGGCTGGCAGGCCGAACTGGCCTGGCCGGATACCCGTACCGGAGTGGTCCTCGCGCCCCGCACGGACAGCGATGATCCGGAGCACGAGCCCGACCACGAGGCGGAGGACCGGGACAGAGCGTTCGCGGCGGCGGGCTGGGAAGTCCGCACCGCCGTCGCCTGGGACCGGGCCGCACTGATCGCCCGGCTCACCGTCCAGGACCAGCACAGACACACCACCAGCGACGGGGAGCCGAAGCGATGAACACCCCGGGCGTCACGCTGCGCCTTCTCGACAAGGCCGACAAAGAGATCCTCAAGCTCCCCCGCACGGTCAAGGGCGCATTCTTCGACTTCCAACACAAGTTCAAGACCAACCCGCACACCACCGGACTCAAACTCCAGCAGCTCAAGGGCGACAGCAGGCTGTGGTCGGCGCGCGTCAACGACGAGTACCGGGCGCTGTTGCTGCGGCTCGCCGCCGACGACTGGCTGATCGCCTCCGTCAAGCACCGCAAGGACGTCTACGACCGCTTGTCGTACGGCGTCAACCAGGTCACCGGTGGTATCGAGTACGTCGACCTGGAGGTGGTGGAGGACAGCGTCCTGCGCCGCCTCCCCGCACCGCCCCAGGCCGCACCGGCCCCAACGGCACCCGCAGCGGAACCCGAACCGGCCCGGCCCGAGGCGCTCTTCACCGACTGGTCCGACGAACAACTATCGGATCTCGGCGTTGCCGAACCGCTGCTTCCGGTCATCCGCACCCTCACCACAGAAGAGCAGCTGCTCGGGCTGGTTGAGTACGCGCCGCAGCTCACGGGCGAGGTGCTGCTCGCGCTCTTCGACGGCAAGTCGTACGACGACGTGCTCGACCAGGTGACGACGCCGGTCGCCGCGACCGAGCCGGTCGACCCGGCCGACTTCCAGGCGGCCGCTCAGCGCCCGGCCACGGTCGTGACCACGTCGGACGAAGCGCTGCGGGAGGCGCTGGAGGGCGGTGATTTCGGTCGCTGGAAGGTATTCCTGCACCCCACCCAGGCCAAGCTGGTCGAACGGCGCTACTCGGGTCCCGCGCGGGTGGGTGGCGGTCCCGGCACCGGCAAAACCATCGTCGCCCTGCACCGGGTACGACATCTGGTGCGGCAGCTTCCTCCCGGCCGCGACAAACCTGTTCTGCTGACGACCTACAACAAAAACCTGGCTGCGGATCTACGCTCCCGGCTGCTGGAGCTGGGCGGCGAGGAGCTGCTGACCCGCGTCGAGGTAAGCCACGTCGACCAACTGGCCCTGCGCATCGTCCGGGAGGCCGAACCCGGCAGCGGTAAGCAAGCCATCGACGACAACCAGGCCGTACGTGAATGGCGCGGGCTGCTCGACGAGCTCGGGGAGAACGGCTGGGACCCGGAATTCCTGCACGACGAGTGGACGCAGGTCATCCTCGGGCAGGCCGTCGGCACCCGTACCGATTACTTCCGGGCCCGGCGTGCCGGTCGCGGCAAGAACATCAGCCGCAGCGAGCGCGCTGAGATCTGGCAGCTCGCAGAACGCTTCACGCAGCGGCTCGACCGGCTCAGGCGGCAGACCTGGGACCAGGTGGCCGAGCGTGCCGCGCGGCTGGAGATAGGCCGGGAGCAGCGCATCCTCAGCATCGCCCGGCAGCGGGAGGAGGCGAGCGGCCTCGACAACATCCACCTCCAGGACGGCTCGGGAGGATGGCTGCGCTACCGGTACCGGCACATCGTGGTGGACGAGGCGCAGGATCTCCGGCCCGCCCACTGGAAGATGCTGCGCGCGATGACCCCTCGTGAGGCAGACGATCTGTTCCTGGTCGGGGACACCCACCAGCGCATCTACAAGAACCAGGTGACACTCGGCAGTCTGGGCATCAACATCCGTGGCCGCTCCTCCAAGTTGAGCCTCAGCTACCGCACCACCCGGCAGATCCTGCGTTCCGCCCTGGGCGTGCTGGGCGAGACGAAGTACGACGACCTCGACGGCAGCGAAGAGACGCTGGCCGGCTACCGGTCGGTGCTCAGCGGGAGACAGCCGGCCGGGCACGCGTTTCCGGACTGGTCCACGGAGCGGGAAGGCATCGCCGCACTCATCGAGCAGTGGGACACGAGCGCGGAGCTGAGCATCCCGCATGAGCAGATCGCGATCTGCGTTCCGACCAACCAGATGGCGGCCGAGGTGGGCTACACGCTCAGCCTGCACGGAATCCACCCGGTGGAGATCCGGTCGGACGGTCCGCACGGAGATGGCGGGGTGCACATCGGGACCATGTTCAGGTTCAAGGGACTGGAGTACCAGCGGATGATCATCGCAGGTGTGGCGGACGGTTTGGTGCCGCGCGATTCCGTGAACGGACTGCGCACTACCGACCCGGTGCGGTACCGCCACGAAATCCAGCGGGCCCGGTCCCTGCTGTTCGTGGCAGCCACCCGGGCCCGCGACAGCGTTGACGTGTTCTGGCACGGAACGCCCAGCCCGTTCCTCGGCCCCTCGCTGGCAGGCACGACGGACGGCCCCGGCTGACGGCACGGGCCGCCTGGTCTGCGGACGGCAGACGGCAAACGGCAAACGGCAGACGGCAGACGGCAGACGGCAGACGGGCACCAACGAGGCGCGGAGGGAGGGCATCTGCCCGGTCCCAGCACGGTCTGATTCCAGCTGGTCATCGTGGCGCTCTGCTGTAGAGCGGACACCGCAAGGGAGCCGGATGAGACGCTCGGCAAAGAACAACATCGTGGGAGTGGGTCTTGGTTGGGGCGTGGAGAGTGCGGGGCGCGCAGTTCGGCAAAGTAGAGCAGACGGCTCTCGCCGAGGTGGTGACGATGGCCGGATGAGAGGAAACCGGGGACCTCAGCAACTATGCGTCGATCGGCTAGGTCAGTGAACTGCTCTCCACCTCGTCTCCCGGGGAGTCCTCCGGCACCATCGACAACTGGAAGCACCAGCTGTGGCGCTTCATGGCGATGGAGATCGGCGACTCACAGGAGGATGCTGCAGACAAGGTGGCCGGTTCTTGCTCGCCGCCATCGCGCCGGGACATCACACAGCCGATGCGACCGTTCCGGCGCAGCCCGCGGAGCGTTCAAGTCCGGCTCGGAGCATTGTCAGTCCCCGGCCGTAAACTGGCGGCGTCGAGTCACGGGAGACGGGGGGACACGGTGCCGTATGTACAGCACCTTTCGGTGCGGGTGCCCTGGCACGATGCGGGCTGGGATGGCAGGGTCTGCGCCGATCCGCTGGGCAATAGTTCCTGTGTCCTGCTGGAGAACATCGGCCAGCGGCGGAACGACGCGCTCGAGGTCCAGCATGCGGGCAAGGGCTTCAACGAGCTGCCGGGCGGGCCACCCGCGTGCGCTGCGGAGCGTGGGGGGTTTCTCAGCAGCCGGGATCATGCACTGCAGGTGGAGCACCCCTATCGCCACACGGATGCGCTAAAGCCGGTCCAGGAAGCCTCGGTGCCGATACCCGCGTGGTCCCTACACGGCATCCCCTTCTACTGGCTCAACCGCGAGAACCTCCACGGAGTCCTGGAGCAGCAGCCAGTGGGCGGCTACAGCCAGGACGCTGAGGACTTCGCGATCAACGCTCTCGGCTGGGCGCCGGCGTGGGTGCTGCATGGGGACAATCAGCGGGCGGTCATCGAGACCTTCTTCCAGGATGTCGTCGATGGGCAGTCGCTGGTCTTCTTCTATCTGAAGCACGCGCCGTTCGAAAACCATCCGCGGCGCCTACTGGTCGGCGCCGCCCTGGTCGACTCGCTCACCCCACCTGGCCCATGGCCCACCTCGGGAAAGACCGCATTCCCCAACCACATGTGGGAGACGGTGGTGCGACATACGCTGCGGCCGGACGGCACAGGAGGCATCCTGCTGCCACTACAGGCCCTGGCGCGGCTCGCTGCGGACGGCATCGATGTGTCGCACGCCCTCGCTCAGGCACCCGAGACCCGCCGGGAGTTCTCATACGCGACCGAGCACGTGCCGCCGGACACAGCGGTGGCGGCCTTGCTGGAACTCATGCACGCAGCCGATGCGGCCAGCAGTCTTGGCTGCCCCATACCGCAGCGCTCCCTCGACTGGCTCGATGACCAGCTCCGGCTCGCCTGGACCCGCCGCGGCCCCGCTCCCGGGCTGCCCGCGGTCCTGGCCCGGCTGGGCTTCGCCCACCCGGCATTCGCCGCGCGCACAGTGACCGCCGCCGTCACGGAGGGCGATGATCCCTGGCCCGTACTGGAGCAGGCGCTGGAGGGACGCGGCGGCCTGCGGCAGGTGACCGGGCTCATCACGACCACGCGTCGGAAGGTCTGGGCGAGTCTGGACGCCGAGGAGCGGCGAGCCCTGTGGCTGCTAGCCCGGTTCGACCTGACCCCGGAGCAGGTGGACCGGGTGCTCGACCAGCACACCGCTATGCCGCTCAGCCTCGGCGAGTTGCTGGAGGACCCGTACACGCTGGTGACCTGCACAGTCGATGACGGGGAGCCCATTCCGTTCGAG
>JAOPYH010000187.1 GCA_025964715.1 Streptosporangiaceae bacterium
ATTGCGTCAGTACTAATACAGCCGGCCGGGCCCTGGCAAGAAGGTGTTTGGCCCCGTCATCCAAGACGGCGCGACCGCGACCGCATCATCCCCCCGGCGAACGAGCGGGTAGTCACCCGGGACCGGCACGATCAGGCATGTTCATGCTGGCATGGTGGCCAGTCCGTTCTCGGCGTCGTGCCCAAAGATCCATCCGTTCTGCGTCAGCGGATCTTCTCTGGCGAACGAGGCGTCACGAGCCTGCTGCTCGGGACCGTCGGGCAGATTGTTGGTCCGATGTCGTCCCCGGCTGAGCAGCTGCAGCCGAGTGGCCCGGGGCCGACGGATCTGTTCGTATCGGTTCAGTGCGGCGGCCGGATCAGACGTGTTCGCGGCAAGGCAGCCGGCCAGGACCACCGCGTCCTCGATGGCCTGCGCGGCGCCCTGTGCGAAGAACGGGAGCATCGGATGCGCGGCATCTCCCAGCAGCGCGATCGGCCCGTTCGTCCAGCGCGGCAGCGGGTCGCGGTCCAGCAGTGCCCATCGGCCCGGCCGTTCTGCCGTCCCCAGCAGGTCGGTGAGCTGCGTGTCCCAGCCCGCGAACTCGGCGCGCAGGTCGTCCATGCTCCCCTCGGCGCTCCATGATTCGACCCGCCAGTCGTGCGCCGGCGCGATGGCCACGATGTTGACGTAACGCCCGGCCGAGATCGGATAGTGGACGAGATGATGGTTCGGCCCGAGCCACAGCGTATGCACCGGGCGCATCGCGAACGAGGGCGCCCGGTCCGCCGGTACCAAACACCGGTAGGCGCACAACCCCGAGAACCGAGGGGGACCGGCTGCCGTGACGGCCTCGCACACCGTGGAGTGCACGCCGTCGGCGCCGACCACGACATCGGCCGTCGCGGTCGACCTGTCGGCGAAGGTCAGCTCCACGTCACCGGGCCGCCGCCGGACCGCGATGCAACGCGTGCCCAGCCGGATGGTGGAATCGGATATCGCCCCACGCAGGACATCAAGCAGATCGGCCCGGTGCGCCCCGTAGCACTGCTCGCCGTACAGCCGCTCACACTCGGCCCCGAGCCGCTGGGCGAAGAGCACTTGCCCGTTCTCCCAACGGCGGAGCTCCCAGCCGACTTCAAGGGCCACCGCCTCCTCCTGGAACCGCTCGAGCCGGCCCAGCCTGCGCACCAACCGCGCGGCGTTCGGCGACACGATGACGCCGGCGCCGACCGCGGCCAGTTCGGCGGCTTGCTCATAGACCGTGACGTCCAGGCCCGCCCGCTGCAGGAACCCAGCTGTCGCCAGGCCTCCGATGCCCCCGCCGACCACGGCGACCCGTGTGCGCGCTATGGCACTCATCCTCGTTCCCCCCGTCCGTACACCTCCGGAGTCGGCGCCGGCTCACAGCATCAGCGATCAGCCCGGGACAGTGAGCAGGGTGTCCGTTTACGGACAACCGGCAGATTTCGGAACGCGATCATTTAAGCAGCATCCGCGCAGGTGGAGTGCTAGATCGTGATGCCCGTGAGGCCCGGTGACCTACCCCGGACTACGCCCTGGCGGGCACGCACCTGGCACGGCTCGGTCACGGGTGCTGGGTGGTTTGGATGTTCGTGACTGTGGCTCCCTTGCCCGCCCAGGATGCTGCTCTCCCGTGTCCACGTTGGAGGCTGTACAACCCCGCAGCGCAATCTCACGACCATCTGATCCATAGGACCGTCCGAAGCCGACCCCTCCCCCGCTCGCCTCGTCGGCGAGTCCTGGTGCCTAAGTAGACGAGGGTCGGGGGTAAGCCCGTGCCCGTAGCGAGGCATCAGCGTAGGACATGCTGTGCGGATGAGGTCTCGCCTGGCCATTCTCCAAGCCACCCTCGACTTGATCGGGCAACGCGGTTTCGCCGCGGTGAACATGACTTCCGTGGCCAACGCCGCGCATGTCTCACGGCAGACCGTTTACTCAAACTTCGGCAGCCGGGAACAATTGGTTTCCCAGGCCGTCGCGATGGTCGCCCTCGAAGCATGGGGCAGCGTGAAGGATCGCCTCGATGAAACGCGAACCGCTCTCGAGTACGTCGTCGAGATGCTCGTCGCTGGAAGGGAACTCGCGCGTCGGGAGCCAGTTCTCCGTGCGCTGCTCCGGGCGGAAGGAGGAAACCCCATCTTTGACGAGAACATGATGAGCAGAGCACGGCCGGTGGTCGCCGACATGCTCTCGCCGATGCGTGCGCGTGCGCCGCGCTTGGCCGACTCCGCGTCGTTTGCCGGGTTGGTGGAGATGGTGGCCCGAATAGGGCTCTCCATCGTGCTTTTTGACAGCGACATGGTGCAGGCCGACGACGACCTGCGCCGGTTCTTGCGCCACTGTCTTACGCCCTTCCTGTAGCTCAACGGGCGGGTGCCAGTCACCCCGAGATCTTGACACTTTATTCAAGACTGTCTAGTTTTGCTCGCGCGCATACGCAGCGTCCACCGGGGTCACTCGCATGCCGCTGTGCCGTCGCGGTCACAGCGCCCTCCGTCCCGATGTCCCCGTCCCCCGCTCGTCCAGCAACCGAACCGATGTCTGGAGATCTCATGGCCCAGGTGACGAGGCGTTCCTTTCTGACCCGTGCTGCCGCGCTTGCCGTGGCGGGCGCCGCGACCGGCACCGCCACCTCTGCGTCGGCGAGCACCCGGCGAGTGCCGCTGACCCGGGAGGAGCACCGCGTTGTGATCATCGGCTCGGGGTTCGGCGGCGGCGTGACCGCGCTGCGGCTGGCCGAGGCAGGTGTCCCGGTGCTCGTTCTCGAGCGTGGGATGCGCTGGCCTACCGGACCGAACGCCGAGACGTTCCCGCACGCGAGCAGGCCGGACAAGCGCGCGCTGTGGTACGGCTCGGCGCCGCAGCTGTTCGGCAAGCCAGTCAGCCTCGCTCCCTACACCGGCCTGCTCGAGTCCGTGGTGGGCGAGAACATGGTCGCCATGTGCGCTGCCGGCGTCGGCGGAGGATCGCTCGTGTACCAGGGCATGACCCTGCAACCGGCCAAAGCGGTCTTCAACGCCAATCTGCCCCAGGAGCTGGACTACGGCCTGATGGACCGCGTGTACTACCCGCGGGTGGCGCGCAGGCTCCAGGTCGCCACCGCTCCGGACGCGCTGGTCCGGAGCCCGAACTACAAAGCGTCCCGGGTCTTCGCGCGCAACGTCACCCAAGCCGGCTTCGGGCTCGAGAAGATCCCGATGCCGATCGACTGGTCCTACGCAGTGCGCGAGCTCCGCGGCGAGATGAAGCCGTCCTACACCAACGGCGACTGCGCGCTCGGCGTCAACAACGGCGGTAAGCACTCGGTCGACGTCACCTACCTCGCCGCGGCCGAGGCGACCGGGCGGGTCACCGTGGCGCCGCTGCACCACGTCACTGACATCGCGCGGACGACGAACGGTCAGTGGCGGATCTTCGTCGACCGAATCGACACGACGGGGACCGTGCTGGAGACGAAGATAATCACAACTCGCGCACTGGTGATGGCGGCGGGCAGCGTCAACACCACCAGGCTCCTCGTGCGTGCCGGCGCGCACGGAGGCATCCCAGACCTGCCCGACGGCCTCGGCGAAGGCTGGGGCACGAATGCCGACCGGATCTACGTCTGGACGAGCCTCGATGACGACTTCGGTGCCGCGCAGGGCGGTCCCGTAGTCTTCGGCAGCAAGGACTGGGCGGATCCGCATCTGGCCAACACCATCATCCAGGCGTCGATTCCGCCCACCGGACTGGACTTGCGCTCCACCATGCTGGTGGGCTTCGGGGTCAGCGCCGCCCGCGGCCGGTTCGTCTACGACAGGGCGACCGATCAGGCCGTTCTCCGGTGGCCACGCGACGGCGATGCGGCCGTGCACACCCGGATCCACGAGCGCATCAGCGCCGTCGCCGGACGACTCGGGATCCTGACGGACACCAACGCGATCGTGCCGAGCACTTGGCACGCCCTCGGCGGTGCCTGCATGGGTGGCGTGTGCGATCTCGAAGGCAGGGTCCACGGTCAGCGTGGCCTCTATGTCCTGGACGGAGCACTGATCCCCGGCAGCACGGCCGCCTGCAACCCGTCGATGACCATCGCCGCCGTTGTCGAGCGCGCTCTCGACGACCTGGTGAAGAACGACGTGGGTACTGTGATCTGAGGCTTCGCCCGTGGGATGGCGCTGGAGCAGATCGCTGCCCTGAGGGGGCACAGCGGCCTAGGTCACCGACACGGGTCTGCGGGCGGGGCGGTTTCCACATCGCAGCAGAGGGCGGGGAGTGTGAACACCAATCCCGTCGTGATCCGGCGACTGCTCGGCCAGTTGCAGAAGGCGGGATTGGTCGAGTCGCACCGCGGGGCCCATGCAGGCTGGACGCTCACGCATGAACTCGAGTCCACAACCCTGCGAGACGTCTACGACGCCGTCGAGCCGGGCCCGCCGTTCGGGATGCACCGCGCGACACCGGATCAGAACTGCCCAATCGGGTTCGGGATCCAGCCGGCGATGCACACCGTCTACGACGGGATCGAGCGCACGATAGGCGAGCAACTGGCCAAAAGCACGCTCGCCGACGTGTTGCGGGACGTGCTCGCCAGCCGCTGAGGATTCACCAAAGGCCGCGGCGTTTCGCCGAGGTGGTGCGGCATGGCCATTGATGTAACAAATAGTGTTA